>JBOGAY010000326.1:0-2893 GCA_051655925.1 Sarcina sp.
TCTTGTTTTTTCTCATAAAACAAATCCATTGATCCTCCTCAGTTACTTCAAATTATATTGTGTAAAAAATGGATGTAAAGAGTTAGTTTCACAACTACTTTTTAAAAGCTCCTCATTTAATTTTTCATTTTTTAATAACTCTTTAAATTCAACTTCCTCCTCTTGAAGCTCTAGTAAATTCATTATTGTTAAAAATATTTTTGATTGTCTTTTTAACTTTTGTAAATAAAACTTATGTGTTCTCACTGTAGATGGAGATATTCCCATCTCTTCAGCTAACTTTTTACTCTCTTTTTTTCCCATAAGGCCTGTTATAATTTTACTTTGAATCTCTGTTAAACCAGTTATATCTTTTTCTAAAGATAGTAAAGTTTTTAGTACTCCATTATGCTCTCTTTCTATATGTTGTTCTATTGCTCTTTTTGCTGTTATAAAATTATGATTATCCTCATAAACTATGCCCTCATCAAAGGTTTCACCACAAAAGATACAAGTAAAATCCTGCTTTTTTGAGTTATAAACATATCCTAAAGATATATCCTCTATTTTTAAATCATAAATACTATCTAAGTTCACTTAAACACCTCTTTTTAAACTTTTTAACTAAACGTTTGTATATAATCAAATATATACCTTATAAAGTTTAAGAAATCAATGGATATTTAATATTTAAATAGCTAAATATATTTTATAAATAAATTTTTACAATAAAAAAAGAGCATATTTGTAATATATTTCACAAACATACTCTTAATTGGCTTTTTACACTTTTATATACCATTTTTTAATCCTACGACTAACACATTTCAACTTCTCTATAATAATTACATATTTTTGAATTTTTTTTATTTCATTTTAAAAAAACTTCCAAAGCGTTTGACTTTGGGATAGAAAACAGATATAATAACCATGGGTTTGTAACAATTGAAAAAAGGGGATGTGTTTATGACACTCAGTATTAATACCAAACATTTACGATTATTTAAATTACTTGAATTCACTAAGGGGGACAATTTAGAATTTTGTGAACTTTTTTTAAATATAAATAGAGCAAATCTTTATTCTTATTTAAAAGAAATCCAAAAAGTAGTTCCACAAAAACAAAATATAACTAAAACAGATGAAATAATAACTTCTATTTTAAATCAAAATATTTGTTACTCTTTTTTAAAAAAAGAGCAAAATATTTCAAAAGATGATCGAATTTTTTTTCTTACACTTCATTTACTTTTGAAAAGTTCATTAAATCTTCAATCTTTATCAACTATCCTTGGTGTTTCTAGAAGAACATTAAACATCGATCTTATAACTATCAAAAAAAATATAGAAATATATTCTTTAGATATTCATAGTATTTCTGGAAAAGGTGTTTTTTTAGAAGGCGATTTTGTAAATATAAAAAGAGCTCTTTGTACATATATATATAAATATTTGGTAGAGGAAAATTATTTGCCTAATATATTTAAACAGTCTTTTTCTCATATTTTCCACAATCAAGAAATAGATAGTATTTTACAAAAACAAATAGAACATTTTATCGCTATTGCTAATTGTGATGCATTTTTTTATAATAGAGAACTTTTAAAAAGTTTTTATATTAGTTTTAAATTTTTAGATGATGATACATCTTATGAAAATCAAATAAAAAGTAATTTAAATACTTTAGATAAATTTAAAATATATTTTGAAAATATGTTTAAATCTAATTCTCTAAAAGAGATTTTTAACTTTTTTCAAGTCTCTATTTTAGGGGAAATATCATTTGAAGATATTCATTTTCTTATTAATATTTTAAAAATATCTAAAGGTCTTTTCCTAGAAGAAAATATTTTTATAAAAAATCATTTTAGTATTTTTAAAAAAATTTTTAAAAATAACCTTAATCTAGATTTAAAAAGAGATTTATTTATAGATAGATTTTTATCTAGAACATCTTTTTGTAGTAAACAAAAACATTATTTATCTATTTTTGAAATGTCTTTTTTAAATCTAAATTTAGATGACTTGACAATAAAAAAATGTATAATTCTTTTTAAAGAACTACGGAAAATATATTGGAATATCTCTTTTACAGATGTTGTTTCTCTGTATCTTTATACTAATTCTATAAATAAAAAAGAAGAAAAAAAATTAGTTATAGTGTACAATACAATACCTAAATATCTTTTAGAACAGCTTAAAGATAAAATAGAACTTAATAATAATATTACTATAACTAATTTTATAAATATCAATTTATTTAATGATTTTATTAAAATCAATAATATTAGATATGTTGGAATTTTTGAAGAAGCTCTTAAAAATTCTTTAGGTAATTTAGAAATTGAACATTTAACTTTTCCAGCATAATACTTTTTTATTTTTAAGGATCTTTTATAGATCCTTATTTTATATCTACTTTTATTAATTTACCGTAGTGTGTCATTAAATCCTCTATTAGCTTTTCTCTATTTAATATTTCACTGTTCCTATCTACAATTTCCAAAAGAGTTTTCAAACTTATAACTCTATTTTTCTCGTTCTCCATATAAGTTTTAATCTCCTTAGCTATATGAAAGACCTCATTTTCAGTTAATTTTTCAGGAAGATAACTTTCATCTTTAGAGTACCTTTCCACTAAAGTAAAGATTTCATCTCTCTCTCCACTCTCTTTTATACTAAAGTTATTTTTTAATCTATATATAGCTGGGATTAAGTACCCCATAAGTTTTGAACTAAGCTCGCCATAATTTAAAGATCCATTAAAAGTTTTTTCCAGTGCTAAAATCAATCCATCTAAATATTTTTCAATACTTTCCTTTAGCTCCTCTATATTTTCAGTTACTCCACCACTAATAAAGTACTCTGTTATATGTACTAACTCATAACTTAACTCTTTATCTAAATATTTTTC
>JBOGAY010000327.1:0-12487 GCA_051655925.1 Sarcina sp.
TCAAAATCTCCTGCATTATAACTCATAATTTTATCCTCCATTAATTACTTACCACAACAGAATTCCATAAAGATTTTAGTAACTAAATCTTCCTCAACCTCTGCACCAGTAATTTCTCCTAAAGCCTTAAGAGCAGACATAACATATATTGAAACTAAATCTAAGAACTCATTTCTATTAATTCCATCAAGTCCATTCTCTAAATTTTCAATAGCTCTATATAAAGCTTGCTTATGTCTTGTATTAGTAACCATTAAACTTTCAGTATCAATGCTTCCGCTAAAGAATAAATCTTTAATTTTAGCCTTTAAAATGTCAATACCAATAACTTCCTTAGCTGAAATCTCTATCTTATTATCTAGATGAGCAATTACTGAATCATCTATTTTTCTCTCTAAATCAACTTTATTAAGTAAAACTATATATTTCTTCTCCTTAATATAGCTTATAATCTCCATATCCTCTTCATCAAGAGTTCTACTTGTATCAAGCATAAAAATAACTAAATCTGCTTCATCAATTTTAGCCTTAGATCTCTCAACACCAATTTTTTCAACAACATCCTGAGTTTCTCTAATTCCCGCTGTATCAATAATCCTAACAGGAATACCATCAAGGTTTATGTACTCTTCAATAACATCTCTTGTTGTCCCTGCAATATCAGTAACAATAGCTCTTTTTTCATTTAAAAGAACATTTAAAAGAGATGATTTTCCAACATTAGGTTTACCAACAATAGCAACACTAAGCCCATCTCTTATAAGCTTACCCTCATCGGCACTTTTAATAAGTGAATCAACCTCTGTTATTAATTTTTCAACCCCAGCTTTAACATCAACGTTAATACTTGGATCAACCTCTTCCTCATCTTCAGTGAAATCTACTGCATACTCAATTAAAGCTAAAACATCTAAAGTTTCTTGTCTTAATCTATTTATTTCAGTAGAAAGTCTACCTTCACTTTGTCTCACAGCCGATTTCATTGAAAGCTCTGTTTTAGCTGTTATAATATCCATAACTGCCTCAGCTTGGCTAAGATCAATCCTTCCATTTAAGAAAGCTCTCTTAGTAAATTCTCCAGGCTCAGCAAGTCTAGCACCCGCTTTAATAACCTCTTGTAAAACTGTATTAGTAGAAACAACTCCACCATGGCAATTAATCTCTACAGTATCTTCGGCTGTAAAACTTTTTGGTCCTTTCATAAAGCTAACAATAACTTCATCAATAACCTCGTTACTAGTATCTAAAATATGTCCATATCTCATTGTATATGGCTTCATAGAAAACATATCCTTTCCATTCACAGCCTTAAAAACTTTATCCACAATTTCTAAAGACTTATCCCCAGATACTCTAATAATTGCAATTCCACCCTCGCCAAGAGCGGTAGCAATAGCTGCAATTGTATCAAACTCTCTCATTGCACCCTCCTTAAAATAATCTTCTATATATAATCTAAGTTTTTCCTAACAAAACTCATAATTCCTATTAAAAATCTAATACTTATTTTACCTAAGTAAAGTTAATAAGTCAAAGAACAATTATAGTAATATATAAACCTTCTTAATTATAATATCATTTCATAAAATCACTAATTTAAACATAAAAAAAGAAGCCCGAAGGCTTCTTCTATCTTAACATTACTACTATTCTTCTAAAAGGCTCTTGTCCTTCACTCTTAGTAGCAATTTTATTATCATCCTGAAGTGCTGAGTGGATTATTTTTCTTTCATATGGATTCATAGGCTCAAATTTCATTGTCCTTCCATATTTTTTTACTTTATACGCCGTCTTAAGGGCTAATTTTTTAAGAGTTTCCTCTCTTTTCACCCTATAAGAACCTGCATCTAAAAGTACTTTTTTATAAATCCCCTTATTAGCCTTATTGATAAACACATTTAGTAAATACTGAATTGCATCAAGAGTTTCCCCTCTATATCCAATGACAGTCCCTACTTCTGCCCCCTTTAAATCAATAAAAACTTTATCTGATTCTTCCCTTACAAGAATTTCAGCTTCAACACCCATTTTTAAAAGTATTCCCTGTAAAAACAGTTCACATTCTTCTAATGGATTCTTCTTTATTGTAACTTTAATCTTAGCTGGTCTAGAACCTATAAAGTTCAAAAAACCTTTGCTACCTTCATCAGTAATCGTATATTCGACCTTATCCTTAGAAACTTTTAATTCACCTAAAGCATTCTCTAAAGCCTCTTCAACTGTCTTGCCAGTAAATTCATAAGTCTTCATATCCTTTCACCAACCTTTGAAGTTTACACTAATTATTTTTTCTTTTTCTTTCCACTCTTTGGTGTAACATCAATTATACCTGCTTCACCCTCTAACTTAGCCATTTTTTTTCTTTTAGGTAAAATGATTAAGAAATATGTTTGAACTATTTGTATTACGTTACCTGTTATCCAGTATATTACAAGAAGTGCTGGGAATTTAAGTGACATAAATCCAAGCATAACTCCCATAACAATATTCATTGTTCCCATAGGAATTGGACTGTTTTCACCTGAACCAGATCCTTTTTGCATTAAATAAGATGATAGGTAAGTTGTAACCCCTGATAAAACAGGAAGTATATAAAGTGGATCATGTCCGCTTAGATTGTGTATCCATAAAAATGATGCATTTTGAAATTCTGGCATTAAGCCAACTTGTCTAAATACATCATATAAAGCGAATAATATAGGCATTTGTATTAAAAGTGGTAAACATCCACCTGACATAGATACCTTATTCTCTTTATAGATTTTCATAACTTCCATGTTAGCTTTTTCAGGATTTCCTTTATACTTTTCCTGAACCTTCTTAACTAATGGTTGAACTTCCTGCATTTTTGCAGTAGATTTCATTTGTTTAATAGTTAATGGTAATATTATTAACCTTACCAATAATGTAATTAAAAATACTGCTAAAACAAGCCCTGTTCCAATTTGTGATTTCGTCATATGAGACGGATCAAACATCAGACTAGTAACAAAGTTGTAGAAAGCCATAAATATTTTAATTAAAATATTAGTAATTGGCTGTAAAAATGTATACAAGCGCTGTATCCCTCCTAAATTTATTTAATTATTTAACAGGGTCATATCCACCTTTATGAAATGGATGACACCTGAGAATTCTCTTGATAGCCATGAAGCCGCCTTTAAAAGCTCCATACTTATTAATAGCATCTATTGCATACTGCGAACAGGTTGGCACATAAATGCATGTTGCTCTCCCTTTCATAGGAGATAAATATTTTCTATAAAACTTTACTATTGCTATCATTACCTTTTTCATCTTGGTATATCCCTGCCTTTTTAAATAGATGCATAGCTGCGCTCTCTACTTCCTTATAAGACTTTCCTACAATAGGGTTTCTAGCTATGAATATAAAATCATATCCTTCTTTAAGAGATCCACAGTTTAATCTATAAGATTCTAAAATAAGTCTTTTAACTCTACTTCTAACTACACTCTTTCCTACTTTTTTACTAACGGATATTCCTACCTTATTATAAGGTAAATTTTTTTCATCTCTATTTCTTCTATTCTTAAAAGTATACAGAACTAATAACTTATTAGAAAGAGACTCTCCTCTTCTATATACTAATCTAAATTCTCTATTCTTTTTCAATGATTGTATACTCATTCGAAAGTTTTCTCTCCTTAATTTTCTGCTTTTATTACAGAATTTTCTGTTTTTATTACAGAAAAAGACCACATTATAGTGGTCCTTATGCTGTTAATCTTTTTCTACCTTTTTGTCTTCTAGCTTTTAAGATATTTCTTCCAGCCTTAGTTTTCATTCTTTTTCTGAAACCGTGCTCTTTTTTTCTTTGTCTCTTTTTAGGTTGGTATGTCATGAACATTCGAAATGCACCCCCTTCAACAAAATATTTTTATAGTAAAAAACTATACGTATTCACTTTTAAAGTTTTACTGTTTAATTATATAGTTGAATGTAAAGTCTGTCAAGAAAATACACCATTTATGATTTAGCATCTTATGTAAAATTTAATTTTTATTTATATCTTTTTATGTAAAAATATTTAATGTATAATTTTCTTATAATTGAGTTTTCCACAGAAAAATTCAAAGTTATCCACAGGACAAGCTTTTTAATAAATACTACTTGTCCTGCTTTATTTTATCCACAGATATAGTTATCCACAGACAAGCTATTTCTGTGGATAACTCATTGCTATATAGTGTCTAAATATGTTAATATGTATAAGTAAATCTATTAAAATGTGGATATGTGTACAACTTATCCACACCTGTGGATAAACCTGTTGATAATATGTTTATAACTTTTTAAAGTTATTATATACATATACTCTAAACCATTTAAAAATGTAGCTTTACATAATTATTAAAATGTGGATATTTTTTATCCACAGCCTGTGGAAAACATATAAAAAATATGTTTTTTTATCTACTTTTCCACAAGCACCTGTGGAAAACTTTTTTCATAACTTTTCTGCCTGTCCACATTGTGGATAACTCTGTGGAAAACTTGTGGAAAACTTTTTTTGCAAAATTTATACATTGAAATTTAAGCAATTATTACAATTATTAGGTAGTGGAGGATTTAAAATGGAAAATCATCTAAATAATACCTGGGAAAAAGCTCTTGATATTATAAAAAGTGAGCTAACAGAAATTAGTTTTAATACATGGATAAAATGTTGTGAACCTGAGTCACTTACAGACCATGTTTTAAGACTTACGGTACCAAATGATTTTACCCGTGGTATTCTAGATAAGCGATATAAAGATCTTGTTATTCAAGCTCTTAACATAGTTACATCTAAAAATATGGATGTAGAATTTCGCTTAGAAAGTGAAACAGAAGAGAAAATAGAAGATCCATCTGAAGTTATAAAAGCCGAGGACTCAACTGATAACTCTATTACAATTAGCGATGAAATGTCTACAACATTAAATCCTAAATATACTTTTAACTCTTTCGTTATAGGTAACAGTAATAGGTTTGCACATGCTGCATCTCTTGCAGTTGCTGAATCACCAGCTAAAGCATACAATCCTTTGTTTATATACGGAGGAGTTGGTCTTGGTAAGACTCACTTAATGCATGCAATAGGACATTATATCTTAAAAGAGAATCCTAAAGCGCAAGTTATGTATGTTTCTTCAGAAAAATTTACAAATGAACTTATAAATGCAATAAAAGATGACAAGAATGAAGAATTTAGGAACAAATATAGAAATATAGACGTTTTACTTATTGATGACATTCAATTTATTGCGGGAAAAGAAAGAACTCAGGAAGAGTTTTTCCACACATTTAATGCATTACACGAGGCAAATAAACAAATAATTCTATCTTCAGACAGACCTCCAAAGGAGATTCCAACTCTTGAAGATAGATTAAGATCTAGATTTGAATGGGGTTTAATAGCAGATATTCAAGCTCCTGATTTTGAAACTAGAATGGCTATACTAAAGAAAAAAGCAGATTCAGAACATCTTAATGTATCAAATGATGTTATGGTATATGTAGCAACAAAGATAAAATCTAATATTAGAGAATTAGAAGGTGCTCTTATAAGAATATTAGCCTATGCATCTTTAACAAATAGAGAAATATCTGTAGAACTTGCAGCTGAAGCACTTAAAGATATCATTGCTAACAAAGGAACTGCAGATATTACTGTTGATACAATTCAAGAAGCTGTTGCTAATTATTTTAACTTAAGAGTTGATGATTTAAAATCACAAAGAAGAACTAGGGCTATTTCATATCCTAGACAAATTGCTATGTATTTAAGTAGAAAATTAACTGATATGTCTTTACCTAAAATTGGTGAAGAATTTGGTGGTAGAGATCATACTACTGTAATACATGCATATGAAAAAATTTCAGAAAGTTATAAGACTGATGAAGTACTTCAAAATATAATTAATGATATTACTAACAAATTTGGACACAAATAATCCACAGCCTGTGGATAACTTTCTGTGGAAAACTTTTTATCCAAAATAGTTATCCACAATTCGAATTTTACCTGTGGATAACTATCTAGTTTATCCACAGGTTTATCCACAGGTTTTTATGGCTTCAAACCGGCATTATTACTAACTTTTTAAAAGTTATCCACATAATCCACAGCCCCTACTACTATTACTATATATATTTTTATATATATTTATCTATATTTAGGGAGTTTTTAGGAATTCATTTTTGTTAGATTTTTAAGGAGGATTTTACTATGAAATTCATATGTGAAAAAAATAAATTACAAGATGCTATAGCTATAGCTCAAAAGGCAATAACTGGAAGAACAACTATGCCTATACTAGAAGGGATGTACATTGAATGTAAGGATAATACAATTACGTTTATAGGATCAGATAAAGACGTAAGTATAGAAACTAAAGTTGAAGCAAATGTTTTAGAATCTGGAAGTATCGTTGTTGATGCTAAAATATTAGGAGAAATAGTTAGAAAACTTCCTAATGCTGAAGTTACATTAAGCACAGAAGAAAATAATATATTAAAAATAGAATGTCTTAAATCAGTATTTGATTTAATCCACATGAGTTCAGAAGAATTCCCAAGTTTACCAACAATAGATGTGGATAAATCATTTAATATTCCACAAGGTCTGTTAAAAAATATGATAAAAGGAACATCTTTTGCAACAGCACAAGATGAAACAAGACCAATACTTCAAGGTATTCTTTTTGAAGTTAAGGATTCAAAACTTAATTTAGTTGCACTTGATGGTTATAGATTAGCTTTAAGAAGAGAATTCATAGATAATACAAATGACATTTCAAGAGTTATTCCTGGAAAAACATTTAATGAGGTTTCAAAAATATTAGATGATGCAAATACAATTGTTGAAATTATGTTTACAAAGAATCATATATTATTCGATATGGGGAAAACTAAAATAATATCAAGATTACTTGAAGGTGATTTTATAAGTTATAGTTCATTACTTCCTAAAGAATATAAAATTTTAGTAGAAGTAAATAAACAAGAATTACAAAATGGAATTGAAAGAGCATCTTTAATGGCTAAAGATGGAAATACAAATTTAGTTAAGTTTAATATTTCAAATGATAATATGATAATTACATCTAATTCTCAATTAGGAAAAGTTAGAGAAGAAGTTTCTGTTGAAATGCAAGGAGAAGATTTACAAATTGCATTTAACTCAAAATATTTAATTGATGTATTAAAAGCAATGGAAGAAGAAACAATTCAATTAAAATTAACTAGTAGTGTTGCACCTTGTATTATTAAAAATAAAGGTAACGACGATTGTGAATACTTAGTTCTTCCGGTAAGAATGGCTAAATAATTTTTTTAGATAAATAAAGAGGAGGGTGCTACAAGTCACGAAATAGCAAGTGACTTGTAGTCAATGAAAAAATGGAACAAATAAAGATAGAAACAGAATTTATAAAATTAGACTCATTTTTAAAATGGTGTGGAGCTGTTAGTTTAGGCTCAGAAGCAAAATTTTATATCAAAGAAGAAGTTGTACTTGTAAATGGTGAAGTTTGTACACAAAGAGGTAAAAAATTAAGAGTTGGAGATCAAGTTGAGTTTCAAGGAGAAATTTATAAGATAATTTAATAAAATCAAAGCCTTATAACTTGTAATATGTTATAATTAATAAAGGTGTTTTTATGTATATTAAGAGTTTACAATTATTAAATTATAGAAATTATAAAAACCTAGCAATCCAGCTAGGTGAAAATGTAAATGTGTTTATGGGTGATAATGCTCAAGGAAAAACAAACGTACTTGAGGCAATTTATTACTGCGCATTTGCAAAATCGCACAGAACTAACAAAGATAAAGAATTGATAAATGTAAATGATGAAAAGGCATTTATTCGATTAGAGGTAGCAAAAAATAGATTAGATAAAAGAATAGATATAAACATATTGAAAGATGGAAAAAAAGCAATATCAATAAATTCAATTAAGGTTTCTAAAATAAGTGAGTTAGTAGGAACCTTTAATGTTGTTATGTTCTCTCCTGAAGACTTAAGAATCGTTAAGGAATCTCCTGGTGTTAGAAGAAAGTTTATAGATATGGAGTTATGTCAATTGAACTCTAAATATTATTATAATCTTGTTCAGTACAACAAGGTTCTTGTGGAGAGAAATTCTGTGTTAAAACAGAGAAATCTAGATTAAGCTATGCTAGATATTTATGATATGCAGCTTGCTCAGTATGGTAAATTTATAATCAATTCAAGATTAAATTATATTGAAAAGTTGAATTTCTACTCAAAAGATATCCACAGAGATATTACAAGTGGGAAAGAATTTATAGAATTTAAGTATATTTCTAGTATTAAAAACTTAGAAGATGTAGAACAAAGTTTAATTGAACAATTAAAAGCAGCTAGAAGAAGGGATATTGAAAAAAGAATAACTTCAGTAGGCCCTCATAGAGATGATTTTGCAATTCTTTTAAATAATATGGATGCTAAAATTTATGGTTCACAAGGACAGCAAAGAACTGCTGTCTTAACCATAAAATTTGCATCACTAAGAATTATAAAGGAGCTCACAGGTGAGTTTCCTGTTTTGCTTTTAGATGATGTTTTATCAGAATTAGATTTTAATAGAAAAGCTTATATCCTTAGATCTATAAAAGAAATTCAAAGTATAATAACATGCACTGGGATTGAAGATTTAACTAATTATTTAGATGAAAAATCAAAAGTTTTTAAAGTTAAAGATGGAATCATTAATGCTTAAGAAGGAGGAATATCTGTGTTTCTACACTTAGGGGAAAATGTAGTTGTTCCCATTAAAGATGTTATAGGTATATTTGACATACAATCAGCTATGGATAGTTCAGATACTATTCAATTTTTAAGAATGGCTGATGAAGATGGATTTGTTGAAAGAATAACAGATGAAAAACCAAAATCATTTGTCATCGCAGAGGTCGACAAAATGAGTAGGGTTTATTTATCACCAATATCATCAGCAACTCTAACAAAGAGAACTGATGTGAATTATAATCAAAATCCTTAAATCTTAATGCTTTGGCCTTAATATTTTAGGGGAAGTGTATGTAGTAGGAGGAATTATATGTTAGAAGAAAACAATCAAAACTATGATGCGAGTCAGATTCAGGTTTTAGAAGGTCTTGAAGCTGTAAGAAAAAGACCAGGAATGTACATAGGAAGTACAAGTTCAAGAGGTTTACACCACTTAGTTTATGAGATAGTGGATAATAGTATAGACGAGGCTTTAGCTGGTTACTGTGATACAATCAAAGTTTATATCCACAAAGATGATTCTATAACAGTTACTGACAATGGTAGAGGTATGCCTGTTGGAATGCATCCCAAAATGGGAAAACCAACAGTTGAAGTTATAATGACAGTTCTACATGCTGGAGGAAAATTTGGGGGCGGCGGCTACAAAGTTTCAGGGGGACTTCATGGAGTTGGAGCATCAGTTGTTAATGCTTTATCACAAGAATGTATTGTAACAGTTAATAGAGATGGTAAGCAATATCAACAATCATATGCAAAAGGTAATGTAACATCAGACCTTGATGTTGTTGGAACTTCAGAACATACAGGAACTAAGGTGTTTTTCAAACCAGATGTGGATATTTTTGAAGATACTGTTTATGATTTTGAAGTGTTAGCTCAAAGATTAAGAGAACTTGCATTTTTAAATAAAGGAATAAAAATAGAATTAATTGATGAAAGAGAAGATGAGCCTGTTATAGAAAATTTCCACTATGAAGGCGGAATTAAATCATTCGTTTCTTTCTTAAACAGAAATAAAGAAGTTTTACATGAAGAGCCTATTTATGTTGAAGGTGAAAAAGATGATATTATTGTTGAAGTTGCACTTCAATATCATGATGGATATAACGAAAATATTTTTACTTTCGCAAATAATATAGACACGATTGAAGGTGGAACTCACCTTGCTGGATTTAAAACTTCTTTAACAAGAGTTATAAATGATTATGCAAGAAAGTTTGGTCATATAAAAGAAAATGATAAAAACCTTTCAGGTGATGATATAAGAGAGGGGCTTACAGCTGTAATTTCTGTTAAAATAACAGAACCTCAGTTTGAAGGTCAAACAAAAACAAAGCTTGGTAACACAGAAGTTAGAAGTGCGGTTGAATCAGTTGTAGGTCCGGGAATTTCTGAATTCCTAGAAGAAAATCCTTCAGTTGGTAAAATTATCATAGAAAAAGCTTTAGTTGCATCAAGAGCTAGAGAAGCTGCTAGAAAAGCTAGAGAGCTTACAAGAAAATCAGTTCTTGAGAGAAGTTCATTACCAGGAAAACTTGCAGACTGTTCATCAAAAGATCCTAAAGAGTGCGAAATCTACATAGTAGAGGGAGACTCAGCGGGTGGTTCAGCTAAGCAAGGAAGAGATAGACAATTCCAAGCTATCTTACCGCTTAGAGGAAAAATTATGAACGTTGAAAAACAAAGACTTGATAAAATTTTAGGTTCAGATACTATAAGATCACTTGTAACTGCTATTGGAGCAGGAATCGGACCTGAGTTTGATATAGAAAAAATAAGATATAACAGAATAATAATAATGACTGACGCCGATGTTGATGGTGCTCACATAAGAACTTTATTATTAACATTCTTCTACAGATATATGAGAGAACTTGTAGAGGGCGGACATGTTTGTATTGCACAACCACCATTATATAAAATTTCAAAAGCAAAAAAAGAAGCTTATGTTTATTCAGATGCTGAACTTGAAGCTAAGATTGAAGAGTTTGGTGGTAAGGATAATACAGTAAATATCCAAAGATACAAAGGTCTAGGAGAGATGAATGCATCTCAATTATGGGATACAACAATGAATCCAAAGGATAGAATCTTATTAAGAGCAAATATCGAAGATGCTATGGCAGCTGATGAGATATTCACAATCCTTATGGGAGATAAGGTTGAACCAAGAAGAGAATTCATACAGAAGAATGCTAATAAAGTTAGCAATCTAGATGTATAGTCTGATACGAGGTGAAGTAAATGAGTTTTAATGAGGGAAAAATTATACCCATAGATATTAAAAATGAAATGAAAAAATGCTATATAGACTATGCGATGAGTGTTATAGTAGGGCGTGCATTACCAGATGTAAGAGATGGTTTAAAACCTGTACACAGAAGAATACTTTACTCAATGAAAGAGCTTAATTTATATCCTGAAAAAGGTTATAGAAAATGTGCTAGAATAGTTGGGGAAGTTTTAGGTAAGTATCACCCACATGGTGATTCATCAGTTTATGAAGCATTAGTTAGAATGGCTCAAGATTTCTCAATGAGAGAGATGCTTGTTGATGGTCATGGTAACTTTGGTTCTGTTGATGGTGATTCAGCAGCGGCCATGAGATATACAGAAGCTAAAATGGCTAAAATAACAACAGAAATGCTTAGAGATATCAATAAGAATACTGTTGATTTCACTCCTAACTTTGATGGTGAAGAGCAAGAGCCAGTTGTTTTACCTTCAAGATTTCCAAATCTTTTAGTTAATGGTTCATCAGGTATTGCTGTTGGTATGGCGACAAATATTCCTCCTCACAATTTAGGAGAGGTTATTGATGGAACAATAGCTTTAATAGATGATCCAGAACTTGGTTCACTTGAACTTATGCAGTATATTAAAGGACCAGACTTCCCTACTGCTGGGATAATTATGGGGAGATCAGGAATAAGAGCTGCTTATGAAACTGGTAGAGGTAAAGTTGTTGTTAGAGCAAAAACTGAAATTGAAGAGGAAAATGGAAGAAACAAAATTATTGTTACAGAACTTCCATATCAAGTAAATAAAGCTAAGCTTATTGAAAATATAGCTAACCTTGTTAAAGATAAAAAGCTTACTGGAATATCAGATTTAAGAGATGAATCTGATAGGGATGGTATGAGAATAGTTATAGAGCTTAAGAGAGATGCGAATGCAAATGTTGTATTAAATATGTTATTTAAACATACAAAAATGCAAGATACATTTGGAGTAATCAATTTAGCTTTAGTTAATAACGAGCCACAAGTTTTAAACTTGAAGCAAATGTTATCTTACTATATCGAATTCCAAAAAGAAGTTGTAACAAGAAGAACTGTATTTGATTTAAATAAAGCTAAAGAGAGAGCTCATATATTAGAAGGGCTTAGAATAGCACTTGATAATATTGATGAGGTAATTAGCATAATAAGAAATTCTAAGACATCAGATATAGCTAAAGCACAGCTTATGGAGAAATTCAATTTAAGTGAAAAGCAATCAACAGCTATATTAGAAATGAGACTTAGAAGACTTACAGGTCTTGAGAGAGATAAGATAGAGGCAGAGTATAATGAACTTATGCAATTTATTGATTACTTAAATGAAATATTAGCTAGTGAAACTAGACTTTTAGAGGTAATTAAAGAAGAACTTTTAGTTATTAAAACTAAATTTGCATCTCCAAGATTAAGTCAAATTGAAAA
>JBOGAY010000328.1:0-12033 GCA_051655925.1 Sarcina sp.
CCAGATGTTGTAACAATGGATATAACAATGCCAGAAATGGATGGAATAGAAGCGGTAAAGGCAATTAAAGCTTTTGATCCAACAGCTAAGGTTATAATGTGTAGTGCTATGGGACAACAAAGCATGGTTATGGATGCTATAAAAGCAGGAGCTAGAGATTTTATAGTTAAGCCGTTTCAAGCAGATAGGGTTTTAGAGGCTATAAATAAGGTGTTAGGACAATAAGGAGCTAAATTATGCAAATAGTAATATTTAGTTTAGGTGATGAAGAGTTTGCAGTTGAAACACTGAAAGTTCAAAATATAAGCAATAATATGCTAGTTACAAAAGTGCCTAAATCAGATAGTCATATAAGAGGTTTGATTAACTTAAGAGGTAACATAATATCTCTTATAGATATTAATCTTTTAATTGGCACAACAAATCAGTTTAATGAAAATGGAAATATAATAATCATAGATATCGAAGATGAGGAAATAGCTATTTCTGTAGATAGAGTTAGAGAAGTTTTAGATATAGATGAAAAAATTATTCAAAAACTTGATGTAGAAGAAGTTAGGGATTATGTAAAAGGAATTATAAATTTAAATGGAAGTATTATAACTTTAATAGATTTAAATATGCTATTAGGGAATTAAGTGAAAAGAGGTAGATTACATGGCAGATGTGTTATCTCAGAGTGAAATAGACAGCTTGCTCTCTGCCTTGTCTTCTGGTGAAATTGCTACAGAAGATATTCAAAAGGAAGAGGAAAAGCAAAGAGTGAAAATTTATGACTTTAGAAGACCACAAAAGTTTTCTAAGGAGCATATTAGAACTTTAGAGCTTGTACATGATGATTTTTCAAGATTATGCTCAAATTATTTAACAGGAAAAACAAGAAAAAATACTAAAGTTAAACTTGTTTCAGTTGAGCAAATTACTTATGAAGAATTTATTCACTCTGTTTCAAATCCAACGGTTCTTATAAATTTTAAGTTTGCACCACTTAATGGGCTTTTAACATTTGAGTTTAATCCAGATTTTGCTTTCCAAGTAATTGATATTTTATTTGGTGGTAGTGGAGAGAAAAGATATGTTGCAAAAGAGTTTACAGAAATTAATAAAGGTGTAATGGAGAGCGTTGCGAAAGAATTGATAGATAGTTTAAAAGTTGCATGGCAAGACATTATAGAAGTGACACCAGAATATGAGGGGATGGAAAATAATCCAGCTTTAAACCAAACATTAGCCCCAAATGAACCAATAGCTTTACTTACATTTTCAATAGAAATGGGAAATAGTACAAGTATGGTTAACCTTTGTATTCCTTATATGAGTGTAGAAGAGATAATGGATAGATTGCTTGTAGAGTTCTGGTTTGATCATGATCAGAAAAGTACAAAAAATGAATATAAAGATAAGATTGAAACTAAGCTTCGTGGCGTAGATATAAATTTAAGTGTTGAACTTGGTTCAAGTCAAATAATGATTAGTGATTTCTTAAAACTTACAATAGGTGATGTTATAAGACTTGATGAATGTATTTCAGATCCTGTAAAAGTTAAGATAGAAAATAGAGAGTGTTACTATGCAAAACCAGGAATGGTTGGGTTTAGTAGAGGAATAGAGATTTTAGACACAATTAAAGAGGAGGGGAAGGATGATGGCTGATGGGTTTTTATCACAAGAGGAAATAGATGCACTATTAAATGGTGACAGTAGCAATGACAATAATGGAAATACTAGCGAGCCTCTTTTTACAGAGCAAGACAATGATTTACTTGGGGAAATAGGGAATATTTCTATGGGGTCTGCTTCAACAGCACTTTCACAAGTTATAAATCAAAGTGTTAATATTACAACACCAGTTGTAAGCATTACAACTATAGGGGAACTTAAAAGACAATTTTCGGTTCCGAATATATTATTAGAGGTTCAGTATACAAGTGGAATAGTTGGAAAAAATATTTTAATAATGAAAATTCCAGACGCAGCTGTTATTGCAAATCTTATGATGGGTGGAGATGGAACTTCTATTGTAGAAGAACTTTCAGAGATTGAAATAAGTGCAGTACAAGAAGCTATGAATCAAATGATAGGTTCAGCGGCAACTTCAATGGCAACAATGTTTGCAAGAGAAGTGAATATATCACCACCTAATTCTAAAATATGGCAAAATATAACAGAAAATATTTCGGATGGCTTAGATGATGAAGAAAAAGTTGTGAATATTTCATTCAATTTAAATATTGGTGATCTAGTTGATAGTAAAATAATGCAAGTACTACCACTTGAAACAGGTAGAAAAATTGTTAAAATAATGATGGGTGAAGATACAATAGAGAGTTCACCAGAGGTTATAGAAAAAGCAATAGAGGAAAAAACAGCAATACCAACTCAGCAAGAGATGGTTAAAATTCCATATGTTGAGGAAACTTCATATCACGCTCCTATAGAGGTTAATAAAGCTCAGTTTGAAACTTTAGATCCAACTAAACAAGCAGCGTCATATAATAATATGGACTTAATACTTGATGTGCCACTTGATGTTTCAGTGGTACTTGGAAAGACTAAAAAAAGTATAAAAGATGTTTTAAGTCTAGGAGTAGGTTCAGTTATCGAGCTTGATAAGCTTGCAGATGAACCACTTGAGATTTTAGTTAATGGTAAAAGAATTGCTTATGGAGAAGTTGTTGTTATAGATGAAAGCTTTGGTATAAGAATAACTAGTATCATTGATGGAACAGAAAGAATTAAAACTTTAAAATAAAAAGATAAGAAAATCATAAAAATAAAAAGATAAGAAAATCATATTAAGCATTATGCTTGATATGGTTTTCTTTTTAATGAATTTGTAGTGATGCTATAAATTTATTTTGTATATTTACGATAATAGTTTTAGATAGCATAAGCAGGAGGTTTAAAAATGAGAATTAATAATATTAATTCATCTATGGAAGTGGCTAATATATATAACAAAAATAAAGTGAACAAAGTTCAAAATAAGAATATTAATGAGCTACCAAAAGATAGAGTAGAAATTTCAAGTATTGGTAGAGATCTTTGTGCGATGGATAGTGTGGAAATTGATGAATCAGCAAAGGTTGAAAGAATTAAAGAGCTTATTAAAAATGAAAACTATCAAGTAGATAGTAAAAAATTAGCAAAGGCTATGCTAGGCAGTTTAAGAAATATGGAGGACTAGAATGTTAGAGCAGCTTAAGGAAATCATAAGACAGGAAAAAGCGGCTGTTGAAAAACAGCTTGCTTTATTAGATAAGCAACATAGTTTAATAATGAAGAATGATGCGATAAAGCTTGAGGTTATTGTAGAAGATATTAAACTTGTGAATAAAGAGATAGCAGAATTAGAAGTTGGAAAAAGAAAAGTTTTAAATGGACAAAATTTTAAACAGTTTGTTTTGGAGTCAAAGGATAAAGAACTTGATGAACTTTTTAGAGAGATGAGAAAAAAGGTTGACCTTTTGAGACTTCAAAATGAGACTAATAGCGTTTTGATAAAACAACAACTTTCATATACAAATAGAATGCTTATAATATTAAATCCAAATAGAGAAGCTAAAACGTATAACTCTTATGGAAAGGTAGGCAGATACTAAAAAGGGGGGATTACAAATGAGTTTATTTTCAGTTTTAAATGTTAGTAAAAGTGGTATGTTTACAGCACAGCAAAGTTTAAATACTACATCACATAATATGTCTAATGTTAATACTGTTGGTTATACAAAGCAAAGAGCTAAGATAGAAACAATGAGAGCACAATCAGTTGCAGGAGTTAAAGGGCAGATTGGTACAGGTGCACAGGTTGAAGCTATTGAGAGGGTTAGAAATAATTTTTTAGATTATCAAATTAGAAATGAGGCATCGGTCCTTGGTACATATGATATGAGAGCTTCATACTTAATTCAGATGGAGGGAATCTATAATGAACCTTCAGATACAGGTATAGCAAGTCTTATGGGTAAATTTTTTGATTCATGGCAAGAGCTTTCAAAACAGCCACAAAGTTCAAATAATAGAACAGTTGTTGTTCAACAAACTTTAGCTTTAACAGATGCGTTAAATCATACAGCTAGAAGGCTTAGTGAACTTAAAAAAAATGCTCAAAATGAGATAAAAAATTCAGTTAATGATATAAATTCAATGCTTAATCAACTTGATAGTTTAAATAAAGAAATTACAACAGTTACAGTTTCAGGAGATGCTCCAAATGATTTGATGGATAGAAGAGATTTGCTTTTAGATGATTTAAGTAAAATGTTTGGAGTAAAAGTAGAGGCTGGAAGTTTTAATGGGTTGGATATTAAAGGTTCAGATTATATGGGGGCTATGCCACCTTTTGTTAATGCTGACCCTAATGGGGATTTTACAAGACTTTCATATGTTAGTGGAATTGAAAAAGATAAGACAGATCCTTCAGGAGGAACTTATAAGATAAGTTATTATCAACTAGGTGATACAAATAGTGAGAGAAATATGAAAACTCTTACTTTAAGAGATGTAACACCAGAACAATTAGCACAGCTTGAAAATTCACGAGTAATAATGTCAGATCCTAAGGGTATGGCTGTTAAGGGTGATGGTGCTCCTTTAAGGGATGGTTCTACAGCTAGTTTTAGTGAGATAAGAGTATTTTCACCAAGTAATGGAGAACTTGCGGGAGCAATATCAATACAAGCAGAAATTTCAGGATATATGGAGCAGTTAGATCAGATGGCTAAAGGGCTGGCTTTTTCAGTTAATGCTATACATTCTGGTATGGAAGGTACAACTAGAGAAAATGGTGTGCCTGAGAAGGATTTTATGCCGTTATTTGTTAATAGTTCAGTAGCTAGTTATACAAGCAGTGGAGAAATTATAAATATAGATGCATTATTAGATGGTGAGTCAGAAATTACAGCGGCGAATATTTCAATAAATAAATCTATTTTAGAAGATCCTATGAAGCTTAAAACTAGAACTAATGATAATGAGTTTGCTTATGCTTTAGAAAACTATTTAGATGGTGAAACTGATGGAGCGAGAGCTCTTGCAATAGCACAACTTAGAGATTCGATGATTAAATTCCAAGATATTGGAGTTTCTATAAAGTCAAGAGCAGATATGTTTGATTTAAGTAAGGGTGGAAATAGACTTACTAATAATGGAATGAAAGTTGAGAATAATACAAGTGGTATGGGGCTTGAAGAGTTTTATAAGGATGGAATAGATAGGCTTGGAGTTCAAAGTCAAGAAGCACAAAGAATGGTTAAAAATCAAAGTAGTTTAGTTTTTGATATTTCAATGCAAAGAGAAAGTGTTTCTGGGGTTTCACTTGATGAAGAAGCAATAAATCTTGTTCAGTTTCAACATGCTTATAATGCGAATGCTAAAGTAATATCAACAGTAAATGAATTGTTAGATGTTGTAGTTAATGGACTTATATAAATTTAAGGGGTGAGTTTTAATGAGAGTTACAAATAGAATGATGACTTCTACTTTTTTAAAAGATATGAATACAAATTTATCTAGTATGCAAAAAATACAGTCTCAACTTACAACTGGGAAAGAGATTAGTAGACCTTCAGATAACCCTTTTGCAGTAGCTAGAAGTATGCAACTTTATAGTGATATTTCTGCAAATGAGCAGTATAACACTAATATAAAAGATACAACTAACTGGCTTGATGCTACAGATACAGCGCTTGGTCAGCTTACAGATACTCTTCAAAGGGTTAGAGAACTTATGGTTTCAGCAGGAAATGCTGCTTATGGTTCAGATGAGAAAAATGCTATTAAGGATGAGATAAATCAAAGAATAGAAGAGGTTGGAACGATTCTTAATACAAGTTTTGATGGGAAATATATTTTTGGTGGGACAAAGGGAACTTCTAAACCTGTTACTACTCAAAAGGATGAAAATGGAAATGTAAAGTTATCATTTGCAGGGAAAGATGGAAGTGCAATTCCTTTAAATACAAGCAACCATATACAACAAGCAGAGCTTAACATGATTGGAAAAAGTTTAAGTGTCGAGATTTCACAGGGAGTAACTGTTGACTATAATGTTAATGCTAAAGATATTCTTTTATTTAGAGATTCAAATGGGCAGGAGCAAGATTTAATGGGGCTGTTTTCAAATCTTACAGCTAATATTAGTTCAGGGGATGTAGCAGAGTCATCAAAAGTTACGGGAGAAAATCTTGATGTAATGACTAGAACAATAGATAATCTTTTAACTTTAAGAGCTGAAGTTGGTGCTAAGCAAAACAGAATGGAATCAGCACAAACTAAAAATGAAGAAGAGAATTTTAATTTAACAGAGGTTTTATCTGGGAATGAAGATATAAACTTTACAGAAAAGAGAATGCAATCAGCTACTATGCAAACAGTTTATATGGCATCACTTCAGACAGCATCAAAGGTAATACAACAGTCACTATTAGATTTTATTAGGTAGGTAAGGGAGAGATGTTATGAAGCTTGGTAATAATTTAGTTAAAGAAGATAAGTTAATATTAGAAAGTTTTCACTATGGTCAGATAGTATATGAGAAAGGTGAAGTTATAAAGTTTTATAAGGGACTTCTTGGCTTTGAAGATTTAAAAAACTTTATTGTAAGGGAAATAGAGGAAAATAAGAGCTTTAAGCTTTTACATTCATTAGAAGATAATAAAATTGCTTTTGTTGTAATCAATCCATTTGATTTCAAAAGTAATTATGAGATAGATATAGATGAGGAAGTAATAGAGAAGCTAAATATTAAGAATGAAAGTGATGTTATGATTTTAAATACAGTAACTCTTAATAGTGATCCTAGTAAGATTACAACTAATCTTAGAGCACCGATTGTTATAAATGTATTGAATAAAATGGCAGAACAGGTTATTTTAAAGACAGAGGAGTACAAGATAAAACATTCTTTAATGGAGGCGTAATGTATGTTGGTTTTAACTAGAAAGAAGAATGAAGGAATAATAATTGGTGATGATATAGAAATTACAGTTGTAAAACTTGATGATGGAAGTGTTAAACTTGCTATAAATGCACCAAAAAATGTTTCGATAATAAGAAAGGAACTTATAGAAGATATTAAGAGTGAAAATAAAGAAGCTATGAGTTTAAACTTAGATATTTTAAAAGATTTAAAGTAAAGATATTTTATAGAGGGGTATAAAGATGTATCAGCAAAATGCACACAATATTTATAAAAACAACAGTGTAAACTGTGCTTCAAGAGAGCAATTATTATTAATGCTTGTTGATGGAGCAGTAAGGTTTGCAAAAAAGGGAAGGCTAGGAATTGAAGAAAAAAATATACAAATGGCGCATGATAGTCTTAAAAGAGTACAAGATATTTTTATAGAGCTTATGGTTACGCTTGATACAAGTGCTGGAGCATGGGCAACTGATTTATTAGAAGTTTATAAATTTATAAACAAAACAATTGCAGAAGCTAATATGAAAAAAGATATTGCTAAGTTAGATGAGGGGATAGGACTTATCGAAGAAGTAAGGGATATGTGGCATGAAGCATATAGACTTAGTAAAATTCAAGGGAAATAAAATTAATATAATATGGGTAATAACTAATAATTAAATGCAAAAAAGAAAGCCTAGATTTAAAAAGTCTAGGCTTTAAATTTAAGGAGGATGAATTAAATGAGAATAGGGGGACTTGCATCAGGATTAGATACGGATACAATGGTAAAACAATTAATGATGCCATATCAGATGAAGGCGGATAGAGTAAAGCAAGATAAAATTTTATTAGAATATAAGCAAGAGTTATATAGAGATGTTACGAAGGATATGAAAGGTATTTATACAAAATATTTTGATATAGCATCTACGGCAAATAAAGATACAAATCTTATATTAAGTAGCAATTATGATACAGTTAAGTTTTCATCAAGTGATGAAAGTGTTGTAAGTGCGAGAGGACTTGCAGGAGCTAAAACAGGTAACTATGAAGTTACTGTAAAAAATATGGCAGAGCCAAGTAGTATGACGTTGGAAAAAGAAAATATTGAGAACTTAACAGCTGGACAAAGTGTTGATTTAAAGTTAGGTGAAAGTACGATCAATGTTAGAGTTACAGATGAGATGTTGACTGAGGGAAAAGTAGATATGAAAAAATTTACTTCTACAATAAATGATAAAATAAAAGCTCATAATGAAAATCCAGGAGATGGAAAGAAAATTGATGTGAAAGTTGAATACTCAGAACTTGGTGATAATATTAGAATTAGTGGAACTAAAACAGGAGCTAAAAACACTATGGAGTTTGGTGTTACACTAGGAGATACTCCAGCAGGACAAGTACCAACAAAATTGATTCCTGATGAACAAATTAAAGCGGCGAAAGATGCAACTGTTGTAATAACAGATGCACATGGTAACAGTGCTGAAAAAACATTTGAAGGAAATAAATTTGTTATAGATAATATTGAGTATACAATTAATGGAGTTTCTAAAAATACAGGAACAGTTGATGCACCTAAATATGAATCAACTAAACTTTCAGGAATAGCTGATGCTAGTAAAATAGTGGAAAACATAAGTGCTTTTGTAGAAGATTATAATAAATTAATTGATAAAATGAATGGACTTATGGGAGAAAAAAGAGATAAAAGTTTTATGCCTCTTACAGACGAACAGAAAAAAGATATGTCAGAGACTGAAATAAAGCTTTGGGAAGAAAAATGCAAAAAGGGACTTTTGAGAAGTGATGATATTTTTTATTCAACAAGTAATGAACTTTTAAAGCAAATTACAAGTGGAGCAGGTTCAGGGTTAAATCTTAGCGATATAGGAATAACACCAAATGCTGATTATAGAACACAAAAAGGAAAAATTACTCTTGATACAGAAAAATTAAAAACAGCATTGGAAACAAATGGAGAAGAAACAAGAAAGGTATTGACAGATACTTTTAGTAAAATGAAAGAGACATTTAATGAAACAGCTATAAGTTCAACATCTAAACTTGCTAAAAGAGCAGGTGCAGCTGATGGAGTAACTGCATTTAATAATGAATTAAGTAAAAAAATAGAATTACAACAAAAAGAATATGCTAAAGTAGTGAAAAATCTTTCAACAAGAGAAAGTAGATATTATGCAGAATTTGCAAGACTTGAGGTTGCAATGAATGAAGCGAACTCTATGATGGGACAATTCATGAGCATGGGTGGTATGTAATATATGGAGAAGTATTTTGAGGAATATAGAGATATATCATTAAAAGTCTTAGAAGAATTAGATAAAGAAGGATTTTCAGACCTTGAAAAATTTTTAAAAGAAAAACAACAAATTATTTTAGAAGTTGCGAGTTTAGAATTACAACCAGAAATAGTAAGTGAGAATTTAATGAAATTTGAAATTATTGATTTAGATGAAAAGATAATTGAAAAGATGGCTATGAAAAAGATTGAAATTAAAGGAAAAATAGATGAAGTTGGTAGAAGAAAATCTGCAAATAGTGTTTATGCAAATGCAGGAAGACAGATTCAATTTTTAAATTCAGTTAGGTAAAATAGTTTTATAAATAGGGAAGTGAAAACTTCTCTATTTTTTATAAAAAAATAGAAAAAATTTTCAAAAAAGGCTAAAGAAAAAATAAAACGACCGATAATATAAGTGTAAGAGGGAAAACCTCAAAAATAAAAAAGATAACCACGACAGGGAAGTCGAAAAGGTTAAAATCAGGGAGGAATATAAAATGATTATTAATCACAATATGAACGCTATGACAGCACACAGACAAATGGGAATAAACACAACTAACCAAGGTAAGGCTATCGAGAAGTTAAGTTCAGGACAAAGAATTAACAGAGCGGGAGATGACGCTGCAGGGCTAGCTATCTCAGAGAAAATGAGAGGGCAAATCAGAGGATTAGAGCAAGGTTCAAGCAATGCTCAGGATGGTATTTCAATGATTCAAACAGCTGAGGGTGCTACAAATGAAACTCATGCTATCTTACAAAGAATGAGAGAGTTATCAGTTCAATCATCAAATGGAACAAATACAACAGAAGATAGAAAGCAAATCAATAAAGAATTTGGACAATTAAAGTCAGAAATTAATAGAATTGCATCACAGACTCAATTCAATAAACAAAACTTATTAAAATCAGCAAAATCTATTAGTTTCCAAGTAGGAGCGAATAAGGATCAGGTTATAAAAGTAAATTTAAAAGATATGAGTGCAGACGCTTTATCACTAAAAGATTCAAAAGTTGATACAGCATCAGCTGCACAAGCATCTATAGCTTCATTAGATAAAGCAATTGAAAGTGTTTCAGGATTTAGAGCAGATTTAGGATCAGTTCAAAATAGATTAGAACATACAATAGCTCAAACAGATAATTCAGCCGAGAATTTACAAGCAGCAGAGTCAAGAATCAGAGACGTTGATATGGCTAAAGAAATGATGAATTTATCAAAGAATAACGTTCTTGTTCAAGCAGCACAATCAATGTTAGGACAAGCTAATCAACAGCCAAACCAAGTATTATCATTACTAAGATAATTTATGAATTAAGAGAAGTAAAAAATTACTTCTCTTTTTTGTTTAGTTTATTTTTAGCTCTTCGATAATAGAAAGAGACAGAGAAGGAGGTATAGTATGACAACATTTAGAGTTTTAGAATCTAGAGATGGAAAAAGAATAATTGCAATAAAAAAAGATGAAAAAGAAATTTTAATAGGTAGTAAATATAATCAAGAAAATGTAATAAAAAGATTTTCTTTAAGTTTAGAACCTTTAAAATCGAATGATATATACATAATAATAGGATTAGGAGATGGAGAACATATTAAGAATTTAATAGAGAAGTCTCCGAGTAAATCAGAAGTTTTCATATTAGAATATAATAAAGAAATAATAGAGTATGCCTACAATCATTATGAGTTTTTAAGGAATACTAGAATTAATATTCTATCAGAAAATGAGGAAATTATAAATTTGTTAATTAAAGTACCAAGTAATCAAGTGGGAAATATAAAAATAGGAATTTATGCTAATTATGAAGTTATCTATAGAGAAAAAATAAATAAAGCTATTAAAACTATAAAAGATTTAATTAATGATTTAGCTATTGAGCGAAATACAGAAATTATTTTTGCGAAAAAATGGTTTAATACATTTTTGGAAAATTTAAAAAATTCGGAAAAATCAATTTCGTTAGAGGGCTTTAGAGAAATTAATAAAAATATTCCAGCAATTATAGTTTCGGCAGGACCATCATTAGAAAAAAATATAAGCTTACTTAGTCAATTTGAAAATGCTATTATTTTTAGTGGTGGAAGAACATTAAGGAGTTTACAACAGTATAAGATAAAAGTAGATTATCTTTGTGTTGTTGATGCAGGTGAGGTATCATATGATTTAGTAAAAAATAGATTGGGGAATACGGAGATTCCATTAATTTATACTACAACAACGAATAAAGATATTGTTGAAAAATACAGAGGCGAAAAAATTGTTTTTGGAAATAATAAAACTTATAGAAAAATATGGGGAGATGGTATTCCATTTTTAGAGTCAGGTGGTTCAGTTGCACATACTATGATGAGTGCAGCAATGTATATGGGGTGTAATCCAATTATTTTTGTTGGACAAGATTTAGCATATACAAATGATAAAGGACATGCAAAAATAGCATATAATGAAAATGATAAAGATATAGAAGAATTAAATGAAAAAGAAATTTTTGAGTGTTATAAAAAAGAAAATGATATATTTGTTGAATGTATTAACGGAAATAAAGTAAGAACAAGTTTAGTTTTAAATAGCTTTAGATTAGCATTTGAACGTATGATAATCCAAAATAAAAATTATAAATTTATAAATGCTACTGAAGATGGAGCACTTATAAACGGATGTGAAAATATGAAGTTTAAGGGAGTTATAAAAAAATATAACTATGAGAAAAGATTATTAAATAAAAAAACTGAAAGAATTTTACCTAAAAGAGATATTAAACAAGTGCTTTTTGAAATAAATTTACATGCAAAAGAAGCTAAAGAAATAGTTAAAGAGGGAGTAAA
>JBOGAY010000329.1:0-7822 GCA_051655925.1 Sarcina sp.
TTAGCAAATACTATTTGTAATATTATGTTGTTTTAGGAGTTGAAAATTATGAGTAAAATATTAATAAATGGAAAAGAAATTATTTTTGAGGGAGAAAAAACTATTTTAGAACTAGCAAGAGAAAATGATATATATATACCAGCTCTTTGTTATTATAAGGAGTGTAATCATAAAGGAATTTGTGGTCTTTGTCTTATTGAGATTGAAGGTAAAACTGAAAGCTTTTTTAGAGCATGTTCTACAATGGCGATAGATGGAATGGTAGTAAAATCTGATAGTGAGTTTATTAAATCAAAAGTTAAAGATGAAATTACAAAACTTTTAAATAATCATGATTTTAAATGTGGAACTTGTAAAAGAAGAGAAAATTGTGAGTTTTTAAAACTTGTTAGAGATAATAAGGCTAGGCTTACTGAGAAAAAAGATTTTTCAGATGAGAGTTATTATTTTGATAAAAGAAGTAAATCACTTCAAATTAATAGGGCAAGATGTGTAAAGTGTGGCAGATGTGTTGCAGCCTGTGCAGAAAAGACTACTACTAAATCAATTTTATTCCATGATAATGGTGAGAGGGAAAGAATTATAGGGGCTAGGGATTTAAAATGCTTTGATGATACGGGATGTTTATTATGTGGTCAATGTTTAATATCTTGTCCTGTTGATGCACTTCAAGAAACTTCGCATATAGAAATGGTGGAGGAAGCTTTAAGGAATCCTAATAAACATGTAATTGTTGCAATTGCACCAGCTGTTAGAACAGCTCTTGGAGAAATGTTTGATATGGGGTTTGGAGTAGATGTTACAGGTAAAACTTATACAGCGCTTAGAGAACTTGAGTTTGATAAAATTTACGATTTGAATTTTGCTGCTGATGTTACTATTGCAGAAGAAGCTGGTGAACTTATTCAAAGAGTTAAAGGTGGAGGGGTTCTTCCTATGTTCACTTCATGCTGTCCAGGGTGGATTAGACTTATAGAATGGCACTTTCCAGAATTAATTCCTAATTTATCATCTACAAGATCGCCTATGGAGATTTTTGGGGCAGCAAGTAAGTATTATTATCCAAAAATTTCAGGCATAGATAAAAAGGATATATTTACAGTATGTGTCATGCCTTGTATTACTAAAAAATATGAAATGCATAGACCAGAGATGCAGACTGATGGAGTAAGAAGTATAGATGCAGTTCTAACTACAAGAGAACTTGGACGTATGCTTAAGAAGAGAAAGATTGATTTTGCTAATTTACAAGAAGGTATAGCAGACGCTGCAATGGGAGAATACACAGGTGCAGGAGCTATATTTGGTACAACAGGTGGAGTGATGGAAGCAGCTCTTAGAACTGCTAAGGATAAGATGGAAAATAAAGATTTAGAAGATGTTGAATACACAGAAATTAGAGGATTCAAAGGTGTTAAAGAATCGGTTGTAAATATAGGTGGAATTGATAGAAGAATTGCGGTTATAAATGGTGCTACTAATTTCTTTAAATTTGTAGAAGAGGGGAATTTAGAAAAAGATTATACGATTATAGAAGTTATGGATTGTCCAGGAGGATGTGTAAATGGGGGAGGTCAGCCACAAGTAAGCTCTCTTGAAAGAGAAAAAACGGATTATGTAAAATTTAGAGCTGATGTTTTATACAATCAAGATGCAAATAAGCTACCTAAAAGAAAATCACATGAAAATACAGCTCTTCAAAAAATGTATGAGACTTTAGACTGTGAACCAGCACAGGGAATAGCGCATGAAATTTTTCATACACATTATACTGATAGAGGTTATAAAAGTGATAAAAGAGGTAATATTATTTAGATAATATGCGTAATGTACAAAATGAAAGAGTAAAATGGGGGAATAATATGAAATTTTCAAAAATCTTAGGATTTACAGGAGCACTTGCTTGGGTTTCTACAGAATTTTTAAGAAATACGAGTGCAATGAACAATGAAATTTTGAGTTTTATATTAGGAATATTACCTAATATAGGTGCTGCAATAGCAATTTGTTTGATACTAGAAATTATTTTTGTAGAAAGATTAAAGAAAAAACAATCAATGAAATTATTAGTCTATATCATTGGAGGTGTTTTTTTAGGTGCACTAGTTTCTGAATTAGTACATGAATTATTTTTAAATTCACGATTTGATATTAATGATATAATTGCAACAATTGTTTCATTAGGTATTTATAGTTTTACAAGAGTTAGAGAAATTAAAAAAGATAATAGGAAAGTTTTAGTAGATAGAAATTAAAGTTATGACTTATAATTTTATTATAAAACTGTAATTAGGAGATAAATAGATGGATTTAAATGAAAAACAAAGTATGGTTGCAAATACTTTAGATAGAAATATATTTCTTGTAGCCCCAGCGGGAACAGGAAAGACTAATACATTATCAGAGCGTGTTTTTAATATAATTGATAAAAAACTTGCAAATGAAGAACAGATACTTTGTATAACTTTTACAAACAAGGCTGCTAAGGAGATGAAAGATAGAATAGAAAAAAGGCTTAATGGACCAGTAAAATGTACTATTAAAACTTTTCATAGTTTTTGTCTTGAGGTAGTAAAAAGAAATGCAAAGGGCAAAACTGATTTATCAACAGACTTTGTTGTATTTGATGAAGAAGATGCAAGGGAAGCAGTAAGAAAAATTTCAAGTATTCAAAGACCAGGGTACAATAATAATTTTATAAAAGTTTCACTTATACAAAAATTTATAGATTATGTTAAGGATATGAGGCTAAAGTGGAATTTTATAAGTGATAATGAAGAAAAAGACTATAGTTTATGTATTCAAAATCTTAGACAATTAGCTTTTAAATCTAAAGTTGTAGACTGTTTTAAAGAAAATGGTCGTGTAAATATGAAACTTATGAATTATATGCTAGAACATGGTGTATTTTATGTTACTTTTTATAATAAACAGCTTAGAAGCGAAAAAGCGGTAGATTTCACAGATTTAATAACTATGACTAAAATTTTATTTAATGATAAAACGGTTATTAGATATTATAAAGAAAAGTATAAATTTATAAATATTGATGAAGTTCAGGATACAAGTATAGGGGATTATGAAATTATAGAAAAAATATTTAAAGGTGATAAATCTAAAAATGTACTTCTTTGTGGAGATATATTTCAAACTATATATAAATGGAGAGGGTCAGAACCTGATAAAATTTTTGATGTTTTTAAAAAAGAATGTAATCCACTTGAAGTAGCATTTGATAAAAATTATAGATCAACAAAACTTTTAACGGATGCAAGTATGAGTTTTCTTACTAATATATTTGATGAGAAAGTTTTAAGTGTTTATAGTGATGGTGTAACTGCTTGCAACAATGAAATTGGAGAAAAAATATCGGTTTTAACTTATGACAACTTAGAAGCGGAAGCTATTGGGATTTTTAATGAGTTCAAAAAACTTTATTTAAAAGGAGAGGATTTAAGTAAAGTGTGTGTTCTTACAAGGTCTAATAAATATAATAAGGATTTAAGTGAAGTTTTAAAAAGATATAGTGATAATCAAGAGTTTGAATTTATTTTAGTTGATGAATATAAATTTTTTAGAAGAGCTGAAATTAAGGATATTACAGCTATTTTTAAAATTCTTACTAATCCGTATGATATTGTGAGTTTAGAAAGAGTACTAAAAAGACTTAACACAGGAATTGGAAAGACTATTTTAGAAAAATTAGAGACTACTGAGTTTAGAAAAGCAAGGATAAAACTTTCGGATTTTATAAGCGACTATACTGCAAATGGAGAGTTCTATACTAATCTTATAAATACTTATGATAACTCTATAAATGGAGATATTATTGTTTTTGATGTTGAGAGTACAGGAACAGATGTAACTTCTGATGAAATAATTCAAATAGCAGCTATTAAATTAAATAATAAAGGTGAAGTAATTGATACTTATGAAAGGTTTATAAAACCAGATAAGAGTGTTGGGGCGTCTGCTAAAGTTCATGGATTTACAGATGAATATTTAAGTGAATATGGGCTTGATAAAATTGAAGTGTTAAAAGAGTTTAGAGAATATACTAAAAATAAGCTTGTAGTTGGGCATAATGTTCAATATGATATAAATATTTTTACGAGTGAACTTAATAGATATGATATAGGAGAACCTATGTTTAAAGGATTTTATGATACCCTTGATATTTATAGAAGATTTCATCCGCTTGAAAAACATCATAAGCTTGAATATTTAAGCGAAAAATTTAAAACAAAGCATAAGCCAAGTCATAATGCTATGGACGATATAACAGCTACAGCAGAACTCTTAGTTAAGGCTATTGAGGAAAAGATACGACCAACAAGTTTTGAGAGAATGAGCCTTGTTGCAGATCTTTATAAAAAATTTGAAGGTTTTAGAGAAAAGTATAGAATTTTAAATCAAAAATCATATGAACTTAGGCCTTTTGAAATGATTTTAGAAATTCAAAAATATTTTGATATTATGAGTAAGTATCCTGAAAGTGAAAGGGAGGAAAGATTTAAGAGGATAAAACAATTTCATAAAATTTTATCTGCTTTAGATGAAAAAAATAAAGTTCCAAGAGATGCTTTAATTGGTGTAAATGAACTTACTGCACTTTCAAGTGGTGAAATAGAACAAGTAATATCGAATGCACAGGAAAAGCCAAGAATACCAATAATAACAGTACATCAGGCAAAAGGGCTTGAATTTGATACTGTAATAGTAGCTGGAATTATAGAGGGTAAGTTTCCTATTTTTAATGGAAATTTAGATGACGAAGGAAATCTTTTTTATGTTGCAATAACTCGTGCTAAAAAAAGATTAATATTAACTTATCCAAATAAAGGGAATAACAAGTATGGTGATAGCTATGGGATGAAGAGAAGTATTTTTATAGAAAAAATAAATTCGGAGTTTTTAACATTAAATTAAATTAAATTAAATTAAATGAAAATAATAAATGAAAAAAATTGAAAAAATATGAGCGTAAATATATTGAGTTAAAAAATATTCATATTAAATTTTCATAGTGTATATAAGTAATTACTTATATACACTATGAAAGAAAAAAAAATTAATAGAATATTTGATTTTGAAGCAAGATATATTTAAAGAATTTATTTTATGATTTCTAAGATTAAATGAGATAAATAAAGGAGTTTTTTTATAATTATTTTTTATGTAATTAAAATTTTGTTTAAGCTATTATTAAAATAATATAAAAAAAGAATTTACATTAAATGTATTAAAAACAAATTAAAGTATAATTTTATGTTTTAAAACTGAATGTTTAGTATAAATTGCTTTGAAAAAACTAAAAAATTACTTTATAATGATAACAAATGGTTAAGAAAATATAAGCAAAAAAAGAACAAGATATTTTACGAAGGAGAAAATTTATATGAAAAAAACAGTAGGAAAAATTGCTATTGGTTTAACAGCTGTAAGTACACTTGTGAATTCACAAGCTAGTGCATTAACAGCTGTTGCACATAGTCACACTATGTTGGCAGGACACCATAGTAAAAAGAAAAAGAAGACAAGTACTTCTAATGAAGAATTGCAAGAATTAAATTCGCTTAATAATACTGAGTTAAATAATATTGGAATAAAAAAGACAACATTCCAAAAGAATATAGAACAAAAAACAATATATACAGTAGAAAATAAAGATAAATATTTAAATTATGTAAAAGAAAAAGCTATATATCCTGGACAATTTATGGTAGTTCCAAATTCTCAAAGCGTTACAATGGGAAATATCGTAGCAGACATAGGAAATATACAAGTAACACCTATGACAGGAGAACCTTATACAACAGGGGCTGAGGCTTATACACCAACAGCACAAACTGACTTAGATGCAGGGATTATAACACCAGGAACAGTTATAAATTATTCAGTTCCAATAAGTGTAAAAACTCTTAATGGAAAGTCTGAGCAGATATCAAAAGTTTGGATTACAGGAAATCCTACTTCAACTGCAATGAATTCTAATAAAGATGCTAAAAATATCACTGCGGATGGTACATCAATTCAAAATGATCAGGCTAATTTTAATGCATCAACAAGTTTTAATCCATTATCAGGTGAATCAACAGGAAATATGGCGCTAAATGGAAGTTTAACTTTTGGAACAGGAGATTGGAAGCAAAATTTAAATCCTAATCTTCAAATACATTTTTTAGTGAATGGAAAAGAATATACTAGAGATTTAAAAGTTCCAACTTATAAAATTGCTACAAATTATAATCATAATTATGACTTTAATTTCACTGGTGTAAATACATCAACAAGCTCAGAACCTAAAAATACTACATATCAAATAATAAGCAGTATAAATACAAGTTCATTAAGTAGTAGTGGAGCTGGCGAAGAATATAATTCAAGTAATTTTCCGAATTTTGCACCAACAAGCTATCAAATAAAATTGACAGCTGCAGACACAGCACAATTTAACTATACACCTTGCCAAGGAGTTACATATAATCCTTCAACAGATACATATACTGTTGTACCAAGTGAATTATCACCTAATAAAGCTTTGTTTAATGTAACAGTAAAAAAATATAATCCAAATGGAATGACATGTTCTCCACAAATAAGTGTAGTAAACATGACAGTTCCTAATAACTATGGTGGAGTTTCAAACTTAAACTATACAAATACTTATTCAAAGCAATGGAATTCAAATATTAATTTACAAATAGCAGGTTCTGGTACATTCAACATAATACCTAATATGGTAGTTGATGCTAATTCTAAATTAGATGTAACTAATAGTTTAAAAATAACTCAAGGGGCTCCATTTAATGGAACTGTGTATGACGCGACTATTTTAAAGAATGGTATGGCTGCAGTAAGCGCTAATGGAGAATTAGCAAATGATATAGTACAAGGTCAATTATATGGTTATACAACGAATACAACACCATCAAATAGTGAAATTCCTGGAATAGTAGAAAATACTAAATTTTATACAGCAGATCAGATAGAAGCAATGGTTAAAGCAGGAGATAAACTGCCATTATTCAATGTTATTCTTAAGACTGGAACATATAAAACAAATAAAAATTTTGAAATGAACTATGGCTTCCAACCAGTATCAGGAAAAAATAGTGGAACAGCAATTCAATATGATTACATTAAATTTGATGAGCCAATTACAACAGGAAGCGATCAATATAATATGTTATCGCAAGGTCTTAGTCAATATGACTCATTGCTTATGAATGGAAATCAAGCAACAGGATTAGTATTAGGAGGTGGAACTCAATCAGAAGATCAGTATACTAATACTAATTATGCTAGTGCATCTCAAAACAACCCAATATCTAGATTTGGTAATAGTAATACAACATCAGGGGTTTCAATTGAACCAACAACACCACAAGAGATGAATAGTTTTACAATATCAAATGGAACAGGAACATTTTCAAGTAGTGATGGAACAGATACAGCAGATTTTAAATGGGCGAATCAAGTTAATACATTTAATTTAAGTGCATCACAATTAGGTAGTGATGAAACAGGGCCTATAACATTTGATATGAGTAATCCGTTTACTTTAGATGGTCAACCAACAATAAGTGGTGTACCAGTAAAGTATCAAATAGAAGGAAATAAAATTTTATTTTATCCGACTCCAGATCAAATAAATGAAATAAATGAAGGTGTAACTATTGAATTTAATGCTAACTATGATGGGATTAATAAAACAACAACATTAAATCCAACTTTAACAACACCATATTACAATGTCAATCAAGTATTTAATGTCAATAATATTACTAATAATCCGACATTTGAAAATACTGCAGCATCA
>JBOGAY010000330.1:0-6661 GCA_051655925.1 Sarcina sp.
AATTTTATAGAAGAGGCAGAAGCGTATAATAATTTAATAACTAATCACAAATTTACTCAAGAGAAGCTAGCAGAAAAAATGGGAAAAAAGCAATCTACAATAGCAAACAAGTTAAGACTTCTAAAGCTTAATGATGAAATTAGAAGAAAATGTCTTGAAGGTGATTTAACAGAAAGACATACAAGGGCGTTGCTTTTATTACCAAATGAAGAATTACAAAAAGAAGTTATACAAGCTATAATAGATGATGCTTTAAATGTAAAAAAGACAGAGGAACTTATAAATAGAATTTTATTAAAACTTGCAGGTGAAGATTTAAGTGGAAAGAAAGAAACTAAAAATATAAAAGGTTCTTTTCCAACAAAAATTTATGTTAATTCTATAAAACAAATTTTTGATAAGTTTAAAATACCAGCTAAATACACATCTAAGGACTGTGGAGATTCAGTTCAAATAACAGTTACAATAGCAAAAGCAAAAAATAAAAAATAGTGTAATAATAAATTCATCATATTTGAGAATGAGTATGATAATATGTAATAAGCATCTTATAAAATGATAAGATGCTTTAATTATTTTTTAGGAGCGTATAAACAAATGAAGATAAAATCGCTAATTATAGGTATTGTGGCAATTATTGGAGTTGTTGTTACAACAGAAGTGATATATCATGTCTGTACTGATATAAAAACGAAGTATGAGGCTAAACAAATTGTTCAGAATCCTAATCAAACATTAAATCAAGAAGAAGATAATTTAACACCAAAGCAACAAGAAATATGCAAGTACAAATCTCAACTAATGTTCTTGGTATCTGATTACTCAAGAATAGCAACTGCAGATCAAAATACATTATATATAATGCAAAATCTTTTAAAATCCGCTACTTCAGGAGAGGTTAAAGTAACTGCGGATGAGGTGAAAAAAGCCCAGGAAGACATTAGCTTGGATTGGCAAAATGAAAATCATTTTGCAACAACAGCAGGACAAGATACAGGAAAGGCTTTTGAGCAATATTTAAGCACTTTGAATACATATTTGAATAATGGAATAAAAACAGGAGAATTAAATGCAGGAACATTACCAAAGTTTGCACAGAGTAATATGGATCAAATAAATAGTCAACTTAATAATGTAAAAGTTCAGCTTATGGGACTTGGAGCAAGCTTAGATTTAAGTTCACCTACTCATTTTACAGTTCAAGATTCAAGTGGGTATAATGTTCAAACTTAATAAAATGTTCCACGTGGAACATTTTTATATACATACATAAAATATTATTGCGATGTAAGAATATTATACTTTTATTATAATATGTAAGAATATATAATATGTATTAGAGAAGGGAGGTGGGATTCTTAAAGTGAGTAATCATTTTGAGATAAAATTATGAAAACTATTAGTATTTTTAATCAAAAAGGAGTATTTGGTAAGACTACAACAAATATAAATATTTGTTCTTACTTAGCTACTTTAGGATATAAGGTTTTAGCAATAGATATAGACCCACAGGGAAATACAACAAGTGGACTTGGTGTAGATAAAAGAAAGATAATACAATCTATGTATGATGTTTTGTGTGGAAGAATCAGTTTAGAAGAAATAATAATTCAAAGTCAATTAGTAGAAAATCTGTACATAGCTCCAGCCAATATGGATTTAGCAGGTGCTGAAATAGAAGTAATGGGAAGAGATGAAAGAGAGTTTATATTACATAAAGAACTTAAAAAATTAAGTGCAAAATTTGATTTTGTATTTATAGATTGTCCACCATCACTAGGAATGCTCACTATTAATTCTTTAGTAGCATCAAACTCTGTTTTAATTCCAATACAAGCAGAATATTATGCTTTAGAAGGAGTAGCACAGCTTGTTAATACAGTTAATTTAGTAAAAAAATCTTTAAATAAAAATTTAGAGGTTGAAGGTGCTATTATGACAATGTATGATAGTAGAACAAACTTAAGTAATGAAGTGTATAAAGAAGTAAGAGGATATTTTGGAGACAAGCTTTACGAAGTAACAATTCCAAGAAATATAAGACTTGCGGAAGCACCTAGTTTTGGATTACCTATTGTTTTATATGATGATAAATGTAAAGGTGCAGAAGCTTATGAGAATCTTACAAATGAGTTCTTAAAAAGACAGGGAGTTGAATTATAGTGGTGAAAAAGTTTGGGTTAGGAAAAGGCTTAGAAGCTTTAATTCCTGGAGACAATAAAGGGTTAGAAGAAAAAAATGAGGGTGTTAAAACTGTTGATATAAAGCTTGTAAAAGCTAATAGTGGTCAACCAAGAAAGTTTTTTGATGATTCAAAGATAGCTGAACTATCTTTATCAATAAAAGAACATGGAATTATACAACCTTTAATAGTAAAAAAGTCTAGTGGGGACAAATATCAGATTATAGCTGGTGAAAGAAGATGGAGAGCAGCAAAACTTGCTAAGGTAAAAGAAGTACCTGTGATAGTTAAAGATTTTGCGCCTGAAGTATCATTGCAAATTGCATTAATAGAAAATATTCAAAGAGAAGATCTTAATGCTATAGAAGAAGCTTTAGCATATAAAGAACTTAAAGAAAAATATAATTTAACACAAGAAGTCTTAGCTAGTAAGCTAGGAAAATCTAGAACAGCAATTACAAATGTGATGAGATTGTTAAACCTTGATAAAAGAGTTCAAGACTATATAATAGAAGGTGTTATAACAGAAGGTCATGGAAAAGTTCTGTTGGCATTAGAAGGAGAAGAACAATACAAGGTAGCACAAAAAGTTATAGATGATAATTTATCTGTAAGAGAAGTGGAGAATTTTATAAAGTATCTACAAGTAAAAGATAATGAGGAGAAAAAGGAAAAAGAGCTTAAGAAAGTGAATCCTTATTATAAAGATATAAAAGATAGACTTCAGGATTATTTTGGAACAAAAGTAAATATAAATTCTAATAAGAATAAAGGAAAAATAGAAATTGAGTATTATTCAGAAGAGGATTTACAAAGAATATTAGACATAATTAATTTATAAAAAAAATGTTCCACGTGGAACATTTGTGACAGAAAGGATGAAAAAAAAGTGAACAATATAGTAGATATAATCAACCAAAATGCCGCATTTATAATCATGGGTGTAGCTGCAGTAGCTATACTAGAACTAATACTTATAATAATATTATTTGCGAAGGTTGGTGGCGTTAAAAACAAATTTAAGAAGATAATGAGAGGCGTTAACAATAAAAATCTTGAAAAAATGTTAGAAGACTACTTAAAAAAAGTAGAAACAATCGAATTAAATTCATCAGATGCAGTTGCTAAGTTTAATAGATTAGATGAAAATCTTAAAAATTGCGTTCAAAAAGTTGCTGTTGTTAGATATAAAGCCTTTGAAGATGTAGGAAGTGATTTAAGTTTCTCAATAGCGCTTTTAGATGAGAAAAATGATGGAGTTGTATTAACAGGAATCTATGGAAGAATGGAAAGTACAACATATGCAAAACCAATAGATAAAGGTATTTCAAGATACGATTTATCTGAGGAAGAATTACAAGCTTTAAGTGAAGCTATGAATAAGTAAAAAAAATTCCTAGAGATTATCTCTAGGAATTTTTTTATTAAAAAATGTTCCACGTGGAACATTTTAATTTATAATTCAGATTTGTTTTTTAAAAATAATTTATATCCTACTATTAAGAATAAACAAAATATTATTCCAAGAAAACCTCCAAGTTGCATACCGATAAAAATTGCTATTATAGATTCAATAGGAGTTATTCCAAGTGATGATGACATTAATTTATTTTCTATAATTTGACGAACTATACAAAGAAATAAAAAGGCTATAAATAAAAGTATAGCGAGTAGAGTTTTACCTTTTAGAAAATAAAAGATGATAATAGGGATATAAATAATAGCCATACCAAATAGAGGTAAAATATCAAAAAAACCAGCAAGTATTGAAAGGGTTAGAGCATAGTCAATTTTAAAAATTGTGAAAATTAAAAAGGTGCTTGTACTAGATATAAACATTAAAAATAAATAAGAGATAGAATAATCACTAATAAGTTTTTTTATATCATTAATAAAAATATTTATTTTAGGATGATATGAAGAATTTTTTTTTATTATGTTATCTTTTTGGGTGAAATTTTTAGTGAAAAGATAAGTTGCTATAATTGTAAAAAAAGTAGTAGTTATGATGAATGGAATATAGCTTAGAAATTTTACAAGGTATTGTAAAAGCGTGCTAGCAAATCCTAATGTACTACTAATTAATGTGCTAATATGTTTTGTTATAATCTCTGAATCTATTGATATTTTGTATACGCTAAGTGCCTCTTCTAAGTTATTTAGGAAAATATTAATTTCAGGTGAGTATGATGAGATTATAATTTTTAGGTCAGCTGTTATATCAATAGTTTCTAATGTAAGCAATAAAGTAAGAAGAGAAATAATTGTTATTATTGATATAAAAAATAGAATAGTAGTAAATAAAGAAGCTAACCACCCTTTTATTTTAAGTTTTTTTGATAAATAACTCGTAGGCTTTTTTAACAAAAATGCAAAAAGTGCAGCTAAAATAAAAGGGATAGTAAATTTTAATGTACCAAAGAAAATTACAAAAGCTAAAGTATAAATTATAAAAAATATAAATAAGTTTTCAAGTTTTCTCAAATAAGGATACATTTCTTCTCTCCAAATATTAAATTTTGCTTTTTAAGGCAACTATTAAGAGGTCGATATCTTCTTTTGTATTAAAGTAACCAGGACTAATTCTAACTCCACCATATTGTTCACAGACAAGTGTTTTATGACCAAGAGGTGCACAGTGAATACCGGTTCTTGTTACAATACCTTTTTCAAAATCCAAATAAAATCCAAGTTCTGATGAGTCAATCCCTTTTATATTAAAAAGGATAGTAGGAGTTCTTTTTGAAGCATCCATAGACCCATATATAATTATGTCTTTAATTTTTGAAAGCTCTGTTAAAGCATAATCACATAACATTTCTTCTTTTGCATGAATTTTTTCAAGACCTTCCTCTTTTATAAAGTTTATGCCGGCATTTAGTCCAATTATACCTGGAGTGTTTAAAGTTCCACATTCGAATTTATCAGGAAGTTCTGTAGGGTGGTCTAAAGAATAAGATGAACTTCCAGTTCCACCTACAAAAACAGTATTCATAACTTCATTTATTTTATCATCAATTATAAAGCCGCCAATTCCTTGTGGACCAAATAAAGACTTATGTCCAGTGAAAGCAAGGGCATTTATATTAGAATCTTTCATATCAATAGGAATTACTCCAGCAGTTTGAGCTGTATCTACTACAAAGAAAATCCCATGCTTTTTGCAAATAGCACCAATAGTTTTTATATCTTGGATAGAGCCAGTTAAATTTGATGCATGAGATATAATAACAAGCTTTGTATCCTCTGATATTAAATCCTCAATAGTTGAGGGAGATACAAAACCTTCATTGTTAGCCTTTGCATAATCAACTTTTATTCCAAGAGTATGTTTAAGTTTTTCAAGTGGTCTAAGTACAGAGTTATGATCCATAGTAGTAGTGATGATGTGCCAATCTTTTTTTACTAAGCTATGAAGAATTATATTTAATGAACTTGTTATATTATTTGTAAAAATAACATTTTCTACTTTATCAAAATTAAAAAAATTTGCTATAGTTTCTCTACAATCATAAATAGCTCTATTACCAGCAAGCGCGATTGAAGAAGAACCACGTGAAGGGTTTCCGCCAAAGTTAATCATATAGTTCATCATATTATCAATTACAACTTGAGGTTTAGGAAAGCTTGTTGCAGCATTGTCTAAATATATAGATTTTTTCATGAATTAAAATCTCCCGTTATCTTAAAATTTTAAATATTCCAAAGAAAATAAATCCTAAGGATAATAGATATAAAACCCAATGAATTATGTTAGATGCACCATTTGTAACATTTTCTCCTGCTAATTTTTTTAAACCTCTTGATGCAAGTAAGTTTAGAAAAACAAAATATATAAGAGTAGCGACTAACATAGAACCTAAGGCAAGATAATAAAATTTACGCCCGTTTGCAACCCATACACTCATAATAGTTCCACTAAGTGCAATCCATACAGAGGGAGTTGAGGGGTTTAAAAAAGTAATTAAAAATCCATTAACCCAACCAGGGACTTTATTTTTAGTATGTGTAGATTTTTTGTTTTCTGTATTTTTTGAAAGTTTATTGAATATAAAAAGTATACATCCAGAAACAACCCAGAACATACCTTCAATATTTTTATTTAACTCTAACACTTTAGCGAGTCCAAAATGTATCAGAAGTATATAAATATAGTCCGCTAAGATAGCTCCAAGTGAAATCTGAAAACCACTCCAAAATCCTTTATCGATAGATCTTTTGACAGATTCCATTCCAGCAGGACCTAATGGTACAGAAGCACATAGCCCTGTAAAGGAGCCAATAGCTATTGCTTTTAAAATAAACATAAGAACCTCTCTTCATTTGTATTTATCTGATAGCTAGCATTTATCTATATTTTATCTATTAGCATGAAAATATGAGTAAATGCATATGTAAAGATACGTAATGTATCAATATAGGATAATATTATCATAATTAAGAATAATATTCATATATATTTCATTTTATAGATGAATA
>JBOGAY010000331.1:0-18176 GCA_051655925.1 Sarcina sp.
AAGATTTGTAAATAAATTAAAAGAAGATGTTGAAGGGGCTTAACCTTCAACATCTTTTTTTATAGAAATATTTATAATTAACGACTCTATAATAAGCATGATTAATATAAAGATTGCACATAGCATAAAATAATTTTCGGGGAGTATTTTTATAATTGAATCTGTTGTTTCATTAAAAATCCAAAGATCATTATCAAAGAAAAGTTTGTGAAAAGTGATAAAAACTTTGTTGAAGTCTATAATTATAAAACTACCAAGTATAAGAATTGTTGCAATTAGTATTGAGTTATAGTATTTTTTGCAAAGTGCAAAATTGTTTTTTACTCTTTGGTGCAGAATAGTTTTTGAGTAAAAAAATTTTTTGTAAATTAAATAAAGTATTAGAAAGATAGCTATACTTGATGCAAGCATAAAAATATAAGTTAAAATAAGTTTTACTTCTAAAAAGTGTTGTTGTCCATTAGTACTTAAGGTAAAATGATTAAATTTCAAATTTGTGATAAGTGGATTTCTTAAATAAACTATTATTTTTTCATACTCAGCTATTAGAGTTTCAAATGGAATAGCAAGTTTACTAGCAGTATTGTTTGATAAACTAAAATATTTAAATAGAAATTTGCTATTAAACAGTATCAAGATATTAAGACAAATAAGTAATATAAAACTTAAAAATGCAAAGAAAAAATGTTTTTTATTTTTTATCATAGTAATATTCCTTTCAAAATTTGATTTAGTTAAAGTATTGCCAAGTTTTTACTACTTTAGTATGTTAAAATTAAAAAAATATATTATAATAAAATATAAAGATAAAAATAGGCTTTTAAAGCAAAAAGGGAGGTTTTTAAATGAATATTAAGCCACTTGGAAATAGGGTAGTTATCAAAAGAGCAGAAGCACAAGAGCAAACTAAGAGTGGAATTCTTTTAACAGGAGCTGCTAAGGAAAAGCCACAGTATGCAGTAGTTGTAGCTGTTGGGACAGGTGCTATTGTTGATGGAATAAGACAAGAGATGCAAGTTGCAATTGGAGATAAAGTTCTTTATTCACAATATGCTGGAAATGACATAAATGTAGACGGTGAGGATGTTATTATCCTTAAAGAAGAAGATATATTAGCAATTATAGAAGAGTAGAAAAGGGAGGGTTTATATTATGGCAAAATCATTAATGTTTGGAGAAGAAGCAAGAAGAGCCATGCAAAGAGGTGTAGATAAGCTTGCAAATACAGTTAAAGTCACACTTGGACCTAAAGGCAGAAATGTTATTTTAGATGAAAAATATGGTAGTCCACTCATAACAAATGATGGGGTTTCTATCGCTAGAGAGATAGAGCTTGAAGACGCTTATGAAAACATGGGTGCACAGCTTGTTAAAGAGGTAGCTACAAAAACAAACGAGGTTGCCGGAGATGGGACAACAACTGCGACTTTACTTGCGCAAGCTATTATAAATGAAGGACTTAAGAATGTCACTGCAGGGGCTAATCCTATTTTAGTTAGAACAGGGATTAATACAGCAGTTGAAAAAGCAGTTTCAGAGATTAAAGCTATTTCAAAACCAGTTGATGGTAAAGAGGATATAGCTAGAGTTGCTGCAATTTCAGCAGGTGATGAGAACATAGGTAAACTTATTGCTGATGCTATGGAGAAAGTTGGCAATGAGGGAGTTATAACTGTCGAAGAATCAAAATCAATGGGAACAGAACTTGATGTTGTTGAAGGAATGCAGTTTGACAGAGGATATTTATCACCTTATATGGTAAGTGATACAGAGAAGATGGAGGCAGTTCTTGATAGTCCACTTGTATTAATTACAGATAAAAAGATAAATAATATTCAAGAAATTTTACCTGTACTTGAGCAAATAGTTCAAGCAGGAAGAAAACTTCTTATTATTTCAGAAGATGTTGAAAGTGAAGCTATTGCAACACTTGTAGTTAATAAGCTTCGTGGAACATTTAACTGTGTAGCAGTTAAAGCACCAGGTTTTGGTGATAGAAGAAAAGAGATGCTTAAAGATATTGCTATTTTAACAGGCGGTATGGTTATTTCAGAAGAGATAGGAATGGATTTAAAGGAAGTTACTTTAAATATGCTTGGGCAAGCTGAAAGCATCAAAGTAAGTAAAGATAATACTGTTATTGTTAATGGAAAAGGTGATAAGACAGAAATTCAAAATAGAATAGCACAAATAAAAGTTCAACTTGAAAATTCTACATCAGAGTTTGATAGAGAGAAACTTCAAGAAAGACTTGCAAAACTTGCAGGTGGAGTAGCTGTAATTAAGGTTGGAGCTGCAACTGAAACTGAACTTAAAGAGAGAAAACTTAGAATAGAAGATGCTTTAAATGCAACAAAAGCAGCTGTTGAAGAAGGAATTGTTGCTGGTGGAGGAACTGCTTATGTTAATGTAATTAATAAAGTTAAAGAAGTTACATCAGATGTTTCAGATGAGCAAGTTGGTATAAATATAATAGTTAGAGCTTTAGAAGAACCAATGAGACAAATTGCTTTTAATGCTGGTGAAGAAGGTTCAGTAATTGTAGAAAAAGTTAGACATCTTGATGCAGGTATGGGATATGATGCCTTAAGAGGTGAGTATAAAAATATGCTAACTAGTGGAATAGTTGATCCAACAAAGGTTACAAGATCAGCACTTCAAAATGCTGCATCAGTAGCTGCAACTTTCCTTACAACAGAAGCAGCTGTAGTTGATATTCCAGAGCCTACTCCTGTTATGCCACAGCCAGGAATGGATGGAATGTACTAAAAATTAGAAATAGAATAATTAATGAAACAACACTTTTAAAAATTTTTTTGAAAGTGTTGTTTTTTTGTTTTTAAAATATAAACTATTTAAAAAAGTGGTCGATAAACAGATATGAGAAATAATTTGAGGTGTTGGATTTATGAAGAAAAAAAGGGGAGCAACTTTACTCGAATTAGTCATTGCACTAGCTATTATTTCTATAATGATGGTTCCTATTATGAATTCAGTTTTACAATCTGTTAGAGTTAATAAAAAGGCTGAGGATTCAAAAAAAGCTAAGCTTTTAGCACAACAGGTTGTTGAAAATCTTAGAAATCAAGATGTTATAGAAACTGGGCAAATACTAAGGTTAAGTAACAATGAATTAGCTATAAGCTCAAGAGAGATTAAGGGAGAATTTAATGTTGAAAGTATAGCAGAGGTCGATGGACTTAGAGTAGATGGAATTATAAGAACAGAAGAAGTGGTAGTATCAGATCAGTATTATGATGTTATGGTGGGTGGTTTTTTAGTTATAGATGGAAATAATATTTATTATAAAGAAGCAACAAGCACTTATAAAACTTTTTCAGATTTTTATGTTCAAAGTGTAGGTGCAAATAGATTTTCTGCACAAATCAATGGTGATATAACACTTGAAATTAATAATGAAAATTTAACTTTAAGACAAGGAAATTTAGTGTTATGGAATGCAAGACTTGGATATGTGAAAAATTATTTAGCTATTATTGTGCATAATGAATCAGATTATAAATTAACAATTGATAATAAAGCGAGCAAGACTAATATCTATGGATTTAGAAGTAATCAAGTTGATATTAATAATGGATTTACTGAAGAAAAGTTTAATTATATAGGAACACCTGTTAAAAGAATCGAGAATATTTTATATGATCATAAATATAGAACTAAAGGATTATATTCAATAAATTTGGCTGTAATAAAAGATTTTGAGGTTTTAGAAGAGTTAGAATACCAATTTAATGTTGGAGGGAATAACTAGGATGATAAATAAAAAAAGAAAAGGACATGCCCTTTTAACTGTTATAGGAATGTTTGCCATGATATCTATTTTGGTAGTTACTATGATTAATGGAGTAATGGCTTCTTATGAACTTACTAAAAACTCAAATGAGAGGCTAGAGACTTTTTATTCAGCAGACTCAGGAATAGAAATTGCTTATAATGAAATGATTTCTGTTGTGAAGAATGCTATTAATGAGGGGTATAAGAGAGTAAATAGTATTGAAGAAGGTGGGGCACCTATTGATATTAATAGAAATTTGGTTAACACATTAAAAGAAGATTGGAAAGATGATGTTTTTAAAGAAGAATTTAAAGAATATTTATTTTCTAATTTAGAAATATCTATAGATAATGTAAAGTATAATAGCCCTATTTATGATAAATTTTCTCGTAAAGGAAAAGTTATAAAAGTTGAGGCTGATATGAGTGATGCTAATAAAGAAAGTGCAAAAGAAAAGATGAGCATTCATATTAAATCAAAATTTGTTACTAAGGAAGGTAAAGATAGAGAGGTAGCTGTTGATTACAATATACTTGTTCCTGAATATGGGATAAGAGAGCATATTCAATCAACTAAAGGTAATGCAAATATCTTTGATTATACATTAGCGGCAGATGGAAATTCAATGATGAATTATAGTACATCATTCAATGTTTTAGGTGATATGTGGGTTAAGGGTGATGAGCTTAGAGATTCTAATGATCCATTAAGTAGTGGTGTATTATTTAAAGATAATGGATTTGGATCAATAGTTGAGTGGCATGGAAATATTGTGACAAATGGAACTTTAGATATACAAAATGGAAATTTTAAAACTCCAAGAAGTAATCAAAAGGACTATAATATATATGCAAAGAATTTTAGATATACAGGTAATCCAAGAAATAAAAGATATTTATTTAGTGATTTTCCAGTAAATATGGGTGACAGTGCAAATGATAATGGTATGAATTTACATGTGTATAATGATTTCATTTTTGATGGGACTAATACAAATTTAAATATTAAAAACTTTTATGGTCTTAATGATGTATCACAAGATGAAAATATAGGGTTAGATCAAGAGGTTAAAGTAGCAAGTTCTATGATAATTGATTCTGAAGATTTTGGAGGAGTGAATGTAGAAACAGGAAATTCTTTAAATACTTCTTCAAATATAGATATAGCTAATGATACTATGATTCTTGGAACTGCATATTTAAATATGGCAAAAAATCCATTAAGTAAAAATGAGTTTTTCAAAACAGGAGAGTCTGTGGTTATCAATAGACATTCATCACCTTATACATATAGAGGTTATACTGAAAATGAGTATTTATATAAATATAAAGAAAAACTACACATTATAGATAAGCTATACAAGAGTGGAAATTATCAAGAGCTTAGTATTTTAGATAAAATTAATCTTGTAGAAGAGTTTTATAATAAAAATTTAAACAGTAATAAAGAAAAGGATAAGATATTATCTCTTGGAAAAGGATTAAAGCTTAATGAAGAAAAGACATTTACAGCAGGGATAGCATATAATGATGGAAAAGTTATTAGAGGTCAGAGTGAAGCTGTTGAAAAAATTATTAATCAGAAAAAAGAAGAATTTAGCAGAGAAGTTTATTTTATGAAAGATTCATCAGTTAATATTTCACAGGCTGATTTTGAAAATGCTAAAGTGGTCAATACAGTTGGAGATACTTTTAATTGGGATGCTATAATGTCAGTTGTAAATGGTACAGATATAAAAGAAGGGGAAGAAATATTATTTAAAAAAGAGATAGATGAACATAATCAAAGAAATGGAGCGGCTAGCTTTAAAGGGGTATCAGAAGAGTTATTAGTGACAAAAATTTTAGATGGGGAAAAAATTGATGGAATTTCAGAAGCTAAGATAAATATAATTTTAAATTACTCTAATAATGATTTGATCTTAAGAGTGAATAATCCGGTACCAGATGAGAAAAAAGAAGAAGGAAAAGTATATATAAATCTTAAAGGAGAAGATATATCAAGAGGATTTATGTATCCAACTCTAATTATATCAAAGGGTGATGTTATTTTAGAAAAGCCAAAAGGAGTAAATGTTGAAAATGGGAACATGGCAGTTACATCACTGATTTATACAGCAGGAAACTTAAAGTTTGATGTTTTCTCAGGTTCAAGCAATATAGGTAATTATCAATCTAATGATACTAAATTAAATAGAGTGTTTAAAAAGTTTTTCACAGGTGAATCACAACTAGGAAGAAGTGTATTTGATGATTTTTTAGGTGGATCTAAATCTGAGGAGTTTGAAAAGATAGTTAATGCAGAAGATTTAATTAAAAAAGGGCAATGGAAATTAAATAAATAAAATAATTTTATGAAAATAACATTTAGAGAATAAACTCTAGGTGTTATTTTTTTTGCATTGGCTTAATAAATATTAGAGATACAATCTTTTAGTTACGTAAGATTTTACTTAATTATAAGATTTAAAAATATAGATATGGAAAGTTAATACTGAGAGGAATGATTTTATGAAAAAGGTTAAAAAGGGGATGACATTGCTAGAGGTGGTTATTTCACTTGCTATTATAGCAATTATGATAATACCACTAATGAATTCATTATTAACTGCGGTACGGGCAAATAAAAAAGGAGAGGAGGTGCAAGATGCAAAACTTTTAGGGCAACAATTTATTGAAAAACTACGACTTCAGGATGATGTAAAAGGTGGAACTATAGATGTTGGAGGTGCAACAGTAACTTTAGGAAGTTTTACTGAGGCAACTGGTTCAAAGTCAGGGTATTATGAAGTAACATCAACGGAGGTTGATGGATTTACAATAGAAGGAAGAGTTTATGAGAATAAAGTTAAAGAAATAAATTCAGCTTTAGAGAATAATGAGTATTTTAATAAACCTTTAGCAGGACTTTTGGTGATAAAGGAAGTTGAAGAGATAAATAGTACAAACGGAAATAAAGAAAAAAAGATAAAAGTATATAGTAAAAGTAATTTTCCAGAAACATTAGCAGTACAAAATGAAGAAAAGGAAAGTCCGATAGTTAAAAATTCTTTGAGAGAACTTTTTAAAAATAATGATGGAAGTAAATTTGTTAAAAGAGAAAAATCAGGAGACATAAAGATTGAATTTATTAGCACAAAAAATGAAATTAATAATCAGAAAGTTTATGGAGTAAAACTTGATGACGGAAATTTCATATCAAATAATGGTCAAGCTTTGGGAATTTATATAATTGATGAGCCAGATATAAAATTTGAGTTTATAAATTCAACAGATAAAACACAAGACATAGTTGTTTTTAGAGATCCAAAAGTTTCTTCAAAAGCAGGCAGTTTAGAAGGAAGTAAATGGAGTGGAGAGAGTAAGTTTAATAAATATACTAATATAGTTGTAGATTCTAAGGATGGAAAAAGTGGATTATATACAGCAGATTTAGAGATTAAAAAAAAGGGTGAAAAAATTGAAAAGATAGAATCACAATTTTATCTTAAAAAGTAGGTGAGATAGTATGCGATATACAAAGAAAAAAGGTTCAACACTTATAGTTGTAGTATGCTTATGTGCATTTTTATCAGTTTTAACATTATCAATAATGCTAGTTACAACAGGTGGTTTTAAACTTAGAAAAGATGAAAATAAACGGATAGAAAACTTTTATAGTGCAGATTCAGGGATAGAAATAGCTAAAAGCGAAATAGTCAAAGTGATTGAAGAAGCTATTCAAAAGGGAAATGAATTAGTTGATATGATAGTAGCAAGACCAATGGATTTTCCACAGTTTGATACATCAAAAGAAAATTGGGAGCAAGAACCTTTTAAGATGACTTTTGAGGATTATATAAGTGATAATATGGAGAAAAGAATAGATAATACAATAACTCCAGTTGAAACTAAAATATATGAACCTTTTAAAAGAGATAATATAGAAATAAAAGTAGATGCAAAAAATAATGGGACATTTGAAGAGGATAAAATAATTGTAGATGTGGATGGGGTAGTCAAAGCACTTGGTGATTACCTTAAACCTAGGTATCAAAAATGGGAACTAAAATCAAATTTTACAGATAAAAATGATAAGGAAAGAGAAGTAGTAGTTAACTATAAAGTCAAAACACCAGACTATGGAAAAACATCAGGAGAAGCAGTGCCTAATATGAATATTTTTGATTATATCATGGCTATTGATGGAAACTTAAATATAAAAAGTGATGGATCTTTTGGTGCATTAGGAGATATGTGGATTGGTGGAACTTCACAAAAAGAAGGGCGTGCAGATTTATTTGATTTATATTCACCAGCAGTTTCTTTGGTTGGTGGAGCTAAGGGGGATGCAAGGTTTAAATGGGAAGGTGATATAGTAACAAGTAAAGATATATTAGTTGATGATACTAACCTTACTGTAAACAATATATATGCAGATGATTTTATCTTTAGAGGTGAAGGAGAAAAAATAGATATTAAAGGAGATTTACTGCTTTCAAATGATTTGATTTTTGATGCAAAAAATACAAAATTAAATATGCAAAATTTATATGCTTTAGATGAGTTTGATGAAATGCAAGATAATCAGTCTATTAAAGATACAACAGCACCAAAAGATTATTGGGGAAAATCAAGTTCTATAATAGTTAGCTCAGAGGATTTTGGTGTAGGATCAAATATAAATATAGCTAAAGATGCATATGTGCTTGGAACAGCATATTTACAACTAGATAAAGGAAAAGAGTATAAGACAGGTGAGTCAATTGCAATAAATAAATTATCAGAACCTTACACAAATAGAAAGTTTACTGAATCAGGGTATAGTGAAGAAGAGTATTTGTATAAGTATTTAAATCCATTACACATACTTGATAAAAAAATAGAAAACGGGGAAGCTGTTGAGTTAGACATAGGAGAAAAAGTTGGGATAGTTAAAAAGTATTTTGAAGATAAAGTTTCAAATGAAAATAAAGTTTTAATAGGTGATGTTTTTAAAGGATTGAACGTAGGTAATGAAACTTATTCAAGTGGAATTTTATATGATGATGGAGTTTTAAAGGATAGAAATGGTAGTTATGGTGCGTGTGAGTGTGAGGACAAGCATAAAGATAAAGTAAAATGTAAAATTAATAAGTTTGCACAAGAAGCTTATAATATGGGTGGAAAGCTTTCAAATAGTGAAGCAGAAATGGCATTTAAAAATAAAAAATTAGATAAAAGTATAAGTGTTAGTAATAGCTTTAATTGGCAGTTTATAAAGGATAATCTTATGACAGAAAAAACATTGAAAAATAAATCAGGAGATGTTGTATTTGATAGAGTAGAATCTTATCCTAATTCTAGTACAAATCCGGAGGTAGCTATTTTTAGAAGTAGAGGAACAGTACAACAGACTATTCCAACATTGAAAGATAACTATTTCAGTTCTAGAAAAATAAATCTTATATTTAATATGTCAGCAAGTTTAGGAAGTGGTGGAGAACCTATAGAAAAAGGAAGAGAGATTCACTTTGACAAAATATCAAAAATAAAAGTAGATAAAAATAAACTTACCCTACCACTTAGTTATATAAATCCCAATACAATACCTATTGGGAAACCGACTATAGGAGGGACAGATGAAGATGAGTTTATAGAGTTTGGGAATGATTTAACATTGATTATTTCAGATGGTGATATAAATATAATTCAAGGGTTTGATAGTCCATGGGAGATTAGAGGAATGTTTTATACAAATCAAAACTTAAATTTAGTAGCAGAAACTGGAATGACTTTTGGTAATTTTGGAGTTCCAAATTTTATTGATATGAATTTAGTTTTTAAATCTTTATTTGGAGAGGTTATTGGTGGAGTTGTTGATGGAGGGATAATTGATCAAGGCAATGGAGAAAATGTAACAAATGCACCAGATTTATTAGAACAACAAGATTGGAATTTAATTAAATAAAAATAAATTTTAAAGTGATGTTTAGAGAGTTTCTAAGCATCATTTTTTTGTACAAATATAGTACCAATAAAGATAATTTTAGTCATTTAACAACAAGAAATGTTAAGAAATTGGAAATAATAGCTTTACATATAAAAAGAAAAGTAACTATATGGTAATATTATATACAAATAGAAAAAAATAACATTATATAATTTTTTTTAAGGGGATAGGGTTTATGAGAAAAGTTAAAAAGGGGATGACTATTTTAGAAATTGTTATAGGTTTAGCTATTATAGGAATTATGTTGCTACCATTAGCTAATGGTATGTTAACTTCAGTTAGAGCAAATAAAAAAGCTGAAGATACGCAAGCGGGAAAACTCTTAGGACAACAAGTTGTAGAAAAATTAAAAGTAGAAGAACGAATAGAGAATGACATAAAAATTCCATTTCATAATGATGAGTTAATGATAGGTACAGGAATCTCAGATGTAATGGGGAAAAAAACATTTCCAATAACGTCTAGTACAGAGATAAATGGATTTAATATTGACGGTAAGATAATTGAGGAAGAGGGCGTAATTGCAATTAATGATATAGCATATAATACATCTGCAGATATGAATAAAGAGATTGGATTGTATATAGAAATAGATAAAATGTTTCATGGAGATAGAGAAAAAATAGTTTTAAGATGGATAGAGCGTGGTGTTAATTTGAAAAAAATAGAAGATTTTGTTGTTTATGATGGTGTTTTAGAAAAAAAAGTAATATTTAATAATCAAACAATGGATTTAAAAATAAAGATAGATAATACAGGAAAGGTAGAGTTAAAAACGGGTGAAAAAATAACTAAACAAGGAAGAGAAGGGGAAGCAATAGTTGACTCAATAAATGAAGTTATTAATAAATTAGAGGGTGCTATTGTAATATATGCAAAAAATGTTAGTGGAGCAAATAAAGTAACAATAGAAGTTGAGAATAAAAATGAAGCAAAATTTGAAGAGGTTCAAATTTTAAGAGATGTTAGTGTAAAAGAAAAAGACTGGGAAGAGGGATTAAGAGTAGAGTGCAAAGAGAAAGTACTGAAGTTTGATAATATAATTTATGATATTTATAACAAAAAAAGAGGATTATACACAATTGACCTTGATGTAATGAAGAATGAAAAAGTAGTTGAAAAGACAAAAGCACAATTTTATTTAGAGGAGTAGGGTTTTATGAGAAATAAAAAAAAGAAAGGTAGTGTACTTTTAATTGTTATAGGATTATTTTCATTTATATCAATATTAATTCTTTCAGTTATGTCCATGACTACTACTGGTTTTAAATTAAGAAAAGATGAAAGTGCAAGAATTGAAAATTTTTATAGCGCTGATTCGGGACTTGAAATAGCTGAACAGTTAACAATGGAAATAATTGATGAAGCAGTTGAATTAGGTAATGAAGGAGTAAAGGCTGATTCAAATTTAGCAAATAATGATGAGAAAAATAAAGTTTTTAGAAAAATTTTTGGAAATCATATAAAAGCTCAGTTTAAAGCAAGAGTTGATAATGTTAAAGGTGATGGTATAACAATATCACAAAGGTATAATAAGTATAAAAAAGATGGACAGGAAGTAAAAGTTGAGGTTACAAAATTTAATGAAAGAGAATTGAGTGAAAATAATGAAAAAAAACTATTAGGATTTGAAATAGCACTTAATTCTAATTTTAAGGATTCTAAAAATAAAGAAAGAACAGTTACAGTAGATTACTTTCTTGAAATTCCTGATTATGGAATAATAAGTGCTAGTAACAATAAAGATGCTTCGAATTTATTAGATTATCTTATTGCAGCTGATGGTAATTTGTATATGGACATTTATGGATCAACTAATCTTTTTGGTGATATATGGGTAAATGGAGTAGAAAATTATAACAATAGATTTGAAAGAGGTATTCATATAAATAATAAAAAAAATATGGGGAATAAAGATATAAAAGTATATGGAAAACTTGTTACTAGAGGGGCAATTAATGTAGATTTAAATGATGCTAAGATAGATTTCTATGATAATACGTATTCTAGAGATTTCAAGATTCAAGGGAATAATAACACTGTAAATAAAAGAATTGGAAATCAGGAACCGACCATAGATGCATCGCTTAAAAATGTTTTGGTATATAATGATTTTATTTTTGAAGGAACTAATACAGAGTTTTATATGAAAAATTATTATGGACTTAATGATATAAATGAATATGAAAAAGAATATACTAACTTGAATTTAAATGAAGCTGAAAGATCAAGTTCAGTAATTATCAATTCTAATGATTTTGGAACGAAATCAAAAGTTAAAGCAGAACAAATGTATATATCAGGAACAGCTTATATAGGTGGAACAGATAAAATGGATGTATTAAACAATTATCAATCAGGAGAATCTATAGTTATTAATAGAAATACTAAGCCATACACAGATAGAGAACTTATTGCAAACATGTCATTAGAGGAGAGAGAAAAATATTTATTTAAATATAAAAATCCACTTCATATAGTTGATAAAATGTATGTTGAAGCAGAAAAGGACTATAAGGACATAAATCTTGAAGAGAAAATTAAAATAGTAGATCAGTATTATGAAAATAATCCAGAAGAGAAAAAAAACATATTGTTTAATGGAATTGAAGGTAATGTTAAATCAACGGGGGTTGCATATGCAAATGGTTTAATGCAACCAAGAAATACAGATTTTGATACAAAAGCACAACAAAAAGAGTTTGTAGAAGAAGTGTATCTAAGAAATACAGAAAAGGCACAAATTCCGATAGACTTTTGGGAAAGACCTCAAAATGTAACAGTTGGAGGTTCAGTAAATTGGAATGCAATTAATAATCTTATAAAAAGAGATAATATTTATAATACAGAAGATGGAGATCAAAATTCACCGGTAGATGATGGTAGTGGTGAAATTCCAACGTTAATATTTAATAAAGTAGACTTAAATATAAATGATTCAGCGGTGAGAGAAAATGTAGCTGTTTTCAAAGGAAATAAAACTGTTGAGGATATGTTAAAAGGAAAATTGGATGTGAATAACATGTCAGACATTCGAGGCAAAAATATTACTATGATATTTAATAATACTAATAAAGATTTAGTTTTAAGTGATAAACCACATAGTTACACAAATAATGCCATAAATGTTCAAGTAAATCATAATGATACAATCACTGTTATTCTATCTAGAGGGAATGTAGAAATTCTTGTGAATCAATCTCCTTATAATGCATATGCAATTACATTAGCTAGCGGAGATTTAAGATATATCTTAGAAGGAGCAGCAAACCTTGGAAGTTTTTCTCAAAATCAAAAAGCTCTTAGTGAAGCATTTAAAAAAATCTTTGATTTTGGAGCATTCGATAATATTCTTGGAGGTGGAGGTGATGGAAGTGATACAACATCATCTACAACAGTTATAAATCCAAGTGATTTAATTAAAGATAAAGTTTGGAATTTAGAAAAATAAAATAATAAATAAAAAAGATTATCAAAAGAAATTTTGGTGATCTTTTTTTGTTAAAAATAAATTTTAAGTTAATTTATTAAGCAGAATTTATTTAAAATTGTAAGTTATTTCCCAAAAATGCTACAAGAAGTTAAAGCTTATTTGTATGGCTTTTGTATAAATAAAGTCTTTTATATTATAGTATTAAAGCGATTCTAAGAAACTTAGTTAACTTAGAATAAAGAATATTAATAAAATGAAAATTATTGATATTGATACAAAAAATGTAAAATAATTGTGTTAATATTAAGTTTATAGAAATATAAATAATTATGGTGAATTTTAAAATATAAATTTTAATATAGGGGATTTTAATTATGGTGTTTTTAGTGTTTATTTTTGCTGTTACAATAGGAAGTTTCCTAAATGTTTGTATTTATAGAATACCAGCAGAGAAATCAATAGTTAATCCACCTTCTAGTTGTGGAACATGCAATCATAGGCTTGGATGGAAAGATTTATTTCCAATACTCAGTTACATATTTTTAGGTGGTAAGTGTAGATATTGCAAAGCAAAAGTTAGTCTTAGATATCCTTTAGTAGAGTTTATGACAGGAATTTTAATTTCAATTGTATATTTAAAATTTGGATTAGGATATGAGTTTTTAAAGTATTCTATCTTAGTTTTATTTTTAATTGTTATTGCTTTGATTGATTATGATACTACAGACGTTTATTCAGTCACAACAATTCCGATAATTATAATAGGAACAGTTTTTGTTTTTGTAGAAAGTTTTAATGGAATTACTGGGATTGGAGATTTTTTTGCGAATTTCTTTAGTGGAATGCTTGGTGCAATAATATGTGCAGTGATTATTGGAGCAATTTGTTATTTAACTGGTGGCATGGGTGAAGGTGATATAGAAATTGCTGTAATTGGAGGAGTATTTCTAGGATGGCAGCTTAGTATTTTTATGATATTATTCTCATTTATTATAGGTGCAATAATTGGAGGAGTTTTGATTTTAAGTAAAAGAAAAAAACGATCTGACTATATGCCTTTTGGTCCAAGCATTGCAATTTCAATTTATATGGTTTTAATTTTAGGGATTGAATTTATAAATGAATTCATTTATAAAATTTAAAAAAATTATAAAAATATAAGGTGAATTCTAACTGAAAATATGTCGATAAAAATATAGAAAAAATTTGTTGTAATAAGTAAAGTCAAATAATATAATTAAAGTATAAAAATGGTAATTGAAGAAAAAACAGGAGGTTAATATGCTTAAAAAGAAACTAAGAATTGGAGATCTTCTTATAGATCATAGAAAGATTACAAACCTTCAGTTAATAGAAGCTCTTGAAGAGCAAAAAGGTACTGGAAAAAGACTTGGTGAAATTTTTATAGAAAAAGGGTTAGTTACAGAGGATGATATTATGGTCATTCTAGAGGAACAACTTGAAATTGAGCGTGTTGATTTGAGTACGATTTCAATAGATAAAACAGTAACTAAATTCTTAAATGAAACAATATGTAAAAAGCATAAGGTATTCCCTTTTGGGCTTAGTGATGATGGAACAAAGGTAAAAATAGCTTTTGCAGATCCACTTAATATGTTTGCACTTGATGATATTAGTTTTGCTACTAATGATGCACCTTATGAAACTTATATAGCTAAAAAGGAAGACATAGAACAAACAATTGAAAGAGTTTATTCTGGTAGAAAAGTACAAAATGCAGCTTCAGAGTTATCTAAAGAAAAGCAAGCAGCTAAAAAGAAAAAAGAAATTGAGATAGATGATATTAAAAATGCACCAGCAGTTAAGATGGTTGATCAAATCCTTGCTGATGCAGTTAATCAAAGGGTTTCAGATGTACATATTGAACCGTATGAAGATGTTATAAGAGTTCGATATAGACTTGATGGTAGTTTAAAGGAAATTCTAAACATTGATATAGAGGCACTTAGTGCAATCATTACAAGAATAAAAATTCTTGCAGGGATGAATATTGCAGAGAGAAGAATCCCACAAGACGGAAGAATTATTACAGAAATTAATGGTGTAGATGTAGATATGAGGGTTTCAAGTATCCCTTTAATCACTGGTGAAAAGGTGGTTATAAGAATACTTGATAAAAATAATTATAAAATTGGTAAAGAAAAGCTTGGAATGAGTCCAGAACTTTTAGAAAAGCTCGATAAAATAATTAGATCACCTTTTGGAATCATTCTTGTTACAGGACCAACAGGAAGTGGTAAGTCTACTACTTTATATACTGTTTTATCTGAGATGAATGACGGTAAGAAAAATATTACGACTATAGAAGACCCTGTTGAGTATACAGTTGAAGGGATTAACCAAGTTCATGTTAATTCTAAAGCAGGGCTTACATTTGCAGCAGGACTTAGATCAATGCTTAGACAGGATCCTGACATCATAATGATAGGGGAAATGAGAGATACTGAAACAGCTCAAATAGGAGTTAGAGCTGCGATTACAGGTCACTTAGTTTTAAGTACACTTCATACAAATGATGCAGCAGCATCAGTTCTAAGACTTGTTGATATGGGAGTTGAGCCATTCTTAGTTGCATCTGCAATTAAAGGAGTTATTGCACAAAGACTTGTTAGAAGAATTTGCCCAGCTTGTAGGGAAGATTATTTAGCAAGTAGGCATGAAAAGAGACTTCTAGGCATAGACTCTAATGAAGAAGTTTTATTAAGTAGAGGAAAAGGGTGCTCTGCTTGTGGACAGCTTGGGTATAAAGGCAGAATAGGGGTTTATGAAATATTGCAAGTTGATAGAGAAATCAAAGACTTAATTCTGGTTACTAAAAACTCAGATGAGCTTAAAGATTTAGCTATAGAAAAAGGAATGAAAACATTAGCTATGAGCTGTAAAGAACTTGTTCTAAGTAGACAAACATCTATGGACGAGCTTATGTCACTTATGTTCCTAGAATAATGTTAAGCAATGAAGAAAGGAGGAAATTAGAAAATGCCAAAGTTTATTTACAGAGCTATGAGTAGTGCAGGTGAAATTATTGAAAATGAAGCATATGAAGCTGAATCAATTGACGCAGTCCATTCAATGCTTAATTCAAATAATCTTATGCCACTCCAAGTTGAGCAAGTAAATCAGTCTAAAGAGATTAATTTCTCTCTAGGAACAGGTGTAAGTCTTAGAGATATAGCAATATTTTGTAGACAGTTTTCAACAATGCTTGAAGCAGGCGTTACTATAAATGGTGCAATCAACATGTTAGCTGAACAGATACCAAATAAAAAGTTACGACTTATTTTAAAAGAAGTAGAAGAAGATATCAAAAAAGGACAAAGTCTTTCTGTAAGTATGTACAAGCATGAAAAAATATTTCCACAACTATTAGTAAGAATGGTTGAGGTTGGAGAGATAAGTGGTACTCTTGATACCATGATGAATAGAATGGCTGTTTATTATGAAAAACAACATAAATTAAATGGTAAGTTAAAAAATGCAATGATATATCCTACTGTTTTAGCTGTAGTAACCGTTGTAGTAATGATTATAATACTTGTTTTTGTTATGCCAATGTTTGTAAGTATGTTTGAAGATTATGGAGGAGAACTTCCATGGACAACACAACTTACGCTTGCTATGAGTAATTGGCTAAGAGATAACATTTTCTTAGCAATAGGAATAGCAGCAGCTTTAGGTGGAGTTTTCTGGTACTTAACTAGAAAAGTTGAAAAAACAGAAAGATATTATAACATCTTTAAATTAAGATATTCACCATTTAAAGATATAAATCAAAAAGCAGTTGTATCAAAATTTGCAAGGAGCTTAGCTACTGTATTAACATCAGGTGTTCCAATAGTTGATGGACTTGATATTGTTGGTGGAGTTTTAGGAAATAAATTTGCTGAAAATGAAATTGGAAGCGTAAAAGAAAAAATCCTTAAAGGGGAAGGTCTTGCACAACCAATTAAAGAAACAGGAGTATTTCCACTAATGATGACTTCAATGATTAAAATTGGAGAAGAGTCAGGTTCATTAGACAATATACTAAATAAAACAGCAGACTTCTATGAAGAAGAACTTGAAAGAGCAATAGAAGCAATAACTTCTATCATAGAACCAATAATGATAGTAATAATGGGTATAATATGTGGATTCTTAATTATATCTATACTTACACCAATGTTTGAAATGTATAACTTAATGATGTAGAAATTAAATTAGTTAAAAATGATTTTAAAACTCTAGTGAGTTTTTAAAATAAAAAATAAATTATATAAATTAAGGGGGACTTGTAAATGTTAAAAAACAAGTTAAAAAATAAGAAAAAAGGATTTACACTTATCGAGTTAATCGTAGTATTAGCTGTATTAGCAATCATAGCTTTAATAGCTATACCAAACTTTAACCAAATTAGAGAAAACTCTAAAGTTACTTCTGATAAAAGAGGAGCGGACTTAATAGATAAGTCAGTAACAATATTAGTACAGGATGATAGTATCAAAAAAGAGGGGGTAGATGATAAAGGAAATCAAATAGCAGGAACAGGAACTAAAGTAGGCTTATACAGATATAATGATACTAAAGAGGGGTTAATATTTGAGAATGCTACAGGTACTAATACTTTTACAACAGCTGAAAAGGAGATTATAACTAAAACATTAAATGATGGAAAAGGTCCTCAAAGTTATGAAGGAAATGCTGTTTGGAGAGTAGAGATTACTCAATTGGGAACATCAACACCAGATGTAAGAGTTAAGTTATTTGAAGATAAAACAAAAGCTGATGCCGCTGCTGTCGGAGCAGGTAATGGACTATATGATAGTAATGTAGCAGAAAAAAAATAGTTAAATTAAAAACACCTTAAAATAAGGATTTTAAGGTGTTTTTTTAGAAATTTTATATAGTACAATATTTTAAAAGTTAAAAGGGGAAAATTTAGGCTTTAGAGGTGAGAAGAGAATGGTAGGGAAATTA
>JBOGAY010000332.1:0-10488 GCA_051655925.1 Sarcina sp.
TTAGCCTTTTACTATTCCATTGTTCTTGCATACCAGTGTTAATGCACTTGAGTTATCGAGTTCAATTTTCTAATGCAAGAAGTCTACAAATGGGACTAATCTTTTTAGCAATATGTTTCCTTCTCAAAGGTAGTCGAAAACCTAAAAAGAAAGAATTAATTTAATATATTATTTTAGCCTAATTGATATACTAAAAATATCAATCTGGCTAATTTATTATTCAAATAGTCTATCTATATCTTCTATCCTATCAATAAATATAATGTAAGACTGATTATTTTATCAGCCTTACATTATATATTAGATATTTTCAAATATTCTATCTAAATAAAATAGTTTTCTTTCATCTTCTTCATCTAAAATTTTATCCACTACATTTAAAATATCCATTATTTCAAATTTTGAATTATGTACTTTAGAGTTATCCAAATCATTATTAGATAAGTTATCCCTTTTCACACTAAACTTACTTTCACTTATTGTATCTCCAACTTCCATATCTATAACTTCCTCAAAAACCTCATCTCTAAGCCATTCTCTGAATACTTTCCCTATTGGCATATGAGCATAATTTATGAATCCTAGTATTCCTGTTTTATAAAAAACAGTTAATCTATTCAATCTTCTCCTAGAACGAAAGGGCGTAGCACCCTTTTGTTCTAGGATTACTTTCACTTCCTTAGAATCAAGGATTTCATAATCTATCCCACTTTTAAAACCTTCTCCAAAAATACATTGTCTAACAGCTTTAGTTCTGTCACTATATCCTAATACAGTTGCTATATCTACTGCTATCCAACATTGTTTTCTATTATAAACTAGAGTGTGAATTTCATAATCCTCAAAGAATTTAACACTCACTCCATTTTCACTACTTAAGCTTTCCTCTTCTTGCTTATTCCCAAATATATATCTAATTTCTTCAATAGTAATCTTATTTCTATAACCTAAAAATTCAACTAATCCACTTTCATAAAATAAAACTAATTTTGGTGATTGTCTAAACTTGCTTATCCCCATTGATGCCAATGTATCTTTAAATTCTCTTAAATCATTTTGTGAAAGTATTAAATAATCTTTACCTTCAACTAATTCACTTATAGATAAAAAGTAATTCACCACCTTTGACGGCTTCTCATAATCTAAATGTTCTGCTATTTCCATAGCAACCCACACATATTCTCCTTTCCAATTTACTTTACTAGCATTATTCATAATGTTATCTAATCGTTTAGTCATATACGTCATCTCCTAATTAAAATTGATGATAATAGTATTCGCAATTTAATTCTAATTATTACTAAAATTTATAAAATATAAAATTTTTTTGTTATAAAAATCCTTATTAAAGTCAATACTAGCTTTAGAGGTGATTATATGGCTGAAATCAAAAAAACTTATTTAAAAAATAGAACACCTATCGGTAGTGCTATGGATAATAAAATTTATTATGAAATGAAAGAATACTCAGAGAAAACTGGTATTCCCGTTTCTAAAATGCTTGATAGAGCTATGAGTATGTATTTAAATACAGTTAAATAAAAAAAGAGTTTTCAAATGTAATTTTACTTTTGAAAACTCTTTGTTGCTATTCTAATAAATTATTTTAATATCTCTGATGTATAAACTGCTGTGTCTACATTTTTAGGTGTTACTATAACAGGCCAGTAAAACTCAGCATCTCTCCATCCTAAATTCTTTAAACCACACTGTCTCATTAACATTAATGTCGGACTATCAACTGCTAAACTTTGAGCTTTCCTTAAATCTCTGTCAACATTATATGGCATATCTGAATAATATCTATTAGTATTTCTTAATTTACTAATCTTTCTCTCAGTTCCACAGTATACATTAACCTTATCCTTGCTTAAATATTTTATTAGTGCAATCAATGTTTTAGCATCAACACAATTATCACTTTCAATTTCTAATGTTTTATATATTAATTCTATAATTTCAATAGCTTCTTCTTGTGTAATTTCAAAACTTCCTTTTAACTCACCACTATTTTTTTCTTTAAGAATCTCATCAATTCTACTTATATACTTATTAATATTGGTTTTATATCCTGTCTGAAATCCTACTGGTGTAGTTGTTTTACCCCCTTTTAAAACTTGAGTATTACTTATCTTTATTTTTTGAGGTGAACAGGGAATTATCCTCCCCTGATTATCTCTACTTATAAATATAACTCCACTATTAAAATTACCATTCTCAAAATCTTCTCTTAATTTACTATCAAATTCATTTATTTTAGCCATTCTAGCATATAAATCACTTGTAGTATAAAATCTAGTTACTGCTAAATCCTTTTCTCCTCTGTATCCATACATTCTTGAATGTTGTAAAACAGTATCTTGTTGCATCTTTTGAGGCGCTCGTCCATAATAAAACCCTATTAAATTATTGATTGTAATTCCTCTATCTAAAATTTGGCCACCTATAAATATGTTAAGTGGTGTTCTGAGTCTTAACTGTCCATCATCAGCTAATAATGTATTAATATCATTTTCTGAATTAACTATAGCTCTACTAATCCATTGATCTCTTATAGCTTCTTTAACTTTTTCTGCAATGCCAAAGAAATCAGGCATTTCAAACCCATGTGCTTCTACTGATTCTTTAAGATGTGCATATCCCTCTTCTATATATCTATCTAAAATAGGATTATTTTCTTTCTCTGCTATTTCTAGTCTTTCTATTAATTCAGTTATTATATTTTCTTGTCTATTATGAGCTGCTTTTGATATCTCAGTATGTATTATAAAACTAAACTTATTCTTCTTCCCTCTTATATTTCCACCGTTCTGAATTATTCTAATACACCCTGCCATAATAAAGTTTATAATAGCTGTTCTAAGCCCACTAACTTTATCACTTGTAAGTACTTCTTCTTCCTTAAACTTTCTTCTATCACTACTTTTTAACATAGCTATTTCCTCATTTGAAATACAGTAAAATAGTTGTTCTCCTAAAGGATTTTTTTCTCTATCAAAATAATATTCTCCACCTACATAACCTTCCCCATGTGGAACTAAAACTGTATTTGCTGGTTTTATAGCTCTTATTTCTTTATTTTCACCTAAATCAATTTCTTCCGGCTGTAAGTATAAAGAATATGGTGTTGCTGTTACTTGTATAAACTTACAAGTAAGCTGTAATCTTAACTCATTAATTTGTGCTGCTATTTTTCTTAAATCAAATTCTTCTGTATCCTTATTTTTATCATATCCTATACTACAGAAGTCTGCCTCATCATCTATTATTAAACATTTTTTATTTTTATCTAATGCATATTTCTCTATAAAGTTTAATAGTTTAGGCAAATTATTTTTTTCTTTTTTAACTACTATAATTAACTTTTTATCTAATTCAAATTTAGACATATTAGGTGGCATACACATAATATCAAAAATTTCTATCATGTCATCCTCAACAAACTCTTTAAACTCGCTTTTCATTCTAGCAACAGTTTGCTTAGCTAATGCATTTGAGTTCTTAGTTAAAACAACAGCTAAATCATAATCATTATCAAAAGCTAATGCTGTTACTCCTATAAATGACTTTGTTTTACCACTTTGAATTCTTCCTAACATCATAAGTGGGCTATCCCCTATTTCATCTAATTGTCTAACTGATTCCTTTATACATTCCAATGTCTTTTCATTATATTCAGGTTTTTTCTCGCTAAAGAACTCTCCATTTAACTCCATTATTTATCTCTCCCAATTCTTTGTTTATTATTTTTTTAAACAGAATAATGTCTTTTCAAATATGCAATATCATGCTTCCATACTGAAATTGCATGTGAAAAATCTTTTGTATTATTCTTTTGAAATCTAACTAAAAACTCTAAATGATGTAATAACTTTCTAGCTCCAACTGTTGGAATTATTATATTATCAATAGTTTCAAGTCTTTCTTTTAAATTAATATTTGTATTATATCCAAGCGCATTAATTACAGATACCTGATTCAAGTTATCTGTACTTTTGAAATTTATATAATTTTTTTTGATATCAATTGATTTATAAATACTTCTAATAAGCTCCGTATTTACAATATAATCTCTACATTCCTTACAATGATAAACAGATGTTTCTAACATAGTCTTTTCAGCACTATTATGCTTATTATGAACTGCTAACTCCACCCTTTTTCTTACTAAAATACTTTTATCAGTTTGACAAGTTTTAATATTATTACTTATTAATAAACTATCAACCTTATCTAAGTGCACAGTCCTTTTGTCTGTTTGTTCTTTTGAACTATTTTTACTAACTATTTCCGCACTTTCTTGTGTAAATTTTCTTTTATATTTTCTATCTAAAAATTCCTTTAAGCAAACTTTACATTCTAATGTCATATCTATATCTTTTATCGAATCAAAATCAAACTGTCTATCGTAAAAGTCTTTATTTTTAATAAATTCAAGTAAATTATTTGTATTTATTCTCTCCTGTAATCTCGTTAAGATAACTTCATATTTTTTCAAGTTAAAATTATATCCTAAATCAAAATATTCATTCAAGTATATAAATAGTTTTACATTTTCTAAATTATTTAAAATAGTGAATTTAAAGCTTAAAACTTTTTTTACAAAAGTTTTGATTACTACTTCATACTGTAGTTTGTACTCCATCAAAAATTTAATTATATCAACTAAATATTTTTCATCCACAGTTTTTAAAACCTGCTCATCATTCAATAATTTAAGTAATCTTATAAAATACTCTTCATTAAGTTCTAAAAAATCTAACTTATGAATATATTTACCTAAAATTTCGTATTTATCGCCTCTCTTACTTTCTTTTACAAGTGATTCTAGCTCAAATATTACATTTTTAGGTGTTTCTTTATTACATTCAAATATTTTTACAAACTTCACTTCAAATGCTCTTTTCTTTTCATTACCTATCTCTTTTACTCTCTTTGACTTCTTACTCTCTAACTCTTCTAATATTTTTCTAGCCTCTTTAGCTTTTTCATAATCATTATTTCTATAGCTCATAAGTTCATCTAACAGTAATCTATTTTTATGTTCTAAAGTATTTTTCAAAACTTTTAACCTTGCTATTTTTTTGTTTTTTTCTTCTATTTGTATTTCCAATTCACAAAGCAACTCTTCCATTTCAGATAGCATACTCCCATATCTACCTATAACATCATTTTTCAAACCAATTCACCTTCATCTGATAATTTAATCTCTCTAATTGAGAATACTATATTTTGCAAATTTTATTTTATAATTCAATTATTAAATTTATTCAATATACTATCATAATTACATTAAATATCATTTTAAAAGCATTAAAATTTCTATTTATCAACAATATGCACTTATTTTTTTCTCTTTGGATAAAAAAAGCATATATACCAATTAATTTTAATTTTTTTACTAATTAGGCAATTATTTTAATTTATGCTATGTTAGTTTTAACTTTAAATTGGAAGGACTGTTGTAAAATGAGTAAAAGTATTGATATTTACAAAATCCTAAGAATAATATAACCCCTTCAAAAATCCCTGAAATTTATATTTTTAATAATTACTTTATAAAATTCTTCTAATGACTTCATAAGTTTTCTGATTTCTCTAATATCCTCAAATTCTTTATCATCTAAAGCAGTTATATCTACTTTACTTAGATTTTCATTTATTTCACCTACTGCATTTTCTAAAATTGCTTTTGTTACAGATTTCACACCAAACTTATATCCCTCTATAAATTTATATATTCCTCGTTCAATCCTAATTATAATGCCAGTTTTTATCCTCTTATTAATAACCCCTGATACCTTCCCATCAGTGTAATCCTTATCTAAAAGAACTCTTTCTAATTTTTTTGTATCTGTACTCATCTTAACTATTAAGCTTAATAATCACAGAACTCTCAACTGAAACTTTAGTATACCGTTCCTGCTCATATATAGATATTAAACGTTAAGATTATTTCTCTAGAACTAATATCATAAAAAGTAATATTTATAGCTCGCTCGTCACTGATATTCTTTTAGTATCAAGAAGTTTATCTAAGATACCTTACAAAATGATAAACACCTCAAACCACCTTAAATAAAAAGCTGACTTAAAAAGCCAGCTCTCCAATATAATTATTATTTTTCACTTAATATTTCTTTTAAAAGTTCAATAGCACTTTCTTCTTCTGGATTATTTGTTCCAAGTTCTCCTCTAAAAGCTTTTGCTAATATAGCTTTTTTAATAAGTTCTATTTGTTCTTCTAATTTTGTTAATTCTGCAAGTTTTTCTTCCTCTTCTAATAAGCTATCTAATATTTTTACTATTTTTCTTTGTTCAGATATAGCTGGTACAGGTATTATTGAACTTCCTAACTCTTCTGTATTTATATTATTTATTCCCGATGTCGATTTACTCTTTGATAAGAATTGACTTTTAACCATATTACTATTTAAAACATAGTAAAGATATTTTGGTTCAATTCCTATACCTCGAATTCTAATTAAATATGAAGCAAATGCAAAATCTCTTTCAATTTCAGTTATTATGGATGTTTTTCCAACCAATAATGGACTACCATTAGATCTTATTATTACTATATCTCCTGCTTCAACTTTATTATTCTCATCAATATCTACTTCCTTTAAATACTTCATATCAGAATGATTAATATAACCATTATCTAAGTTAGGAATTCTAATAACTGGTTTACCTTCATTTTCATAATCACTCTTTAAAGATGTTCCATACTTAAAATCATATATCAAATTATACAATTTTGTTTTTATCCAACCTTTTGATATTTCTTCAAATTCTAAATCTATTTTATGTGGCTTTTTAGGATTTTTAGAATTATTCAATTTACTTTTTTCCAGTAACTCTTTATATTTATTCTCTCTTAACTGAGCTATATTATTTAAGTAATCTTTACCTATCAAATCGTCATTTTCATACTTATGATTTTTTGTTAACGCACCACAAAAAGCTTTCTCTAATATAGCTGCTTTTCTATTTTCAAATTCATCTCTAGCTTCTTCTATTAACTCTTTAGCCTTATCTAACTTTTCAAATAAACTTTCTATTTTATCAACTATTCTTTCTTGTTCAAGCATTGGTGGTATTACTATTTCATATTCTGTTATATTTCCTAATTTTATATAATTTGTTGCTGATCCAAATTGCTTATTTTCATTATATGCTTTCCACCCAAATAGTAAATTATAATATATATATTTTCTCAAAATCTTTTTAATTTTAAGTGTATATGTTCTTTGATACGCCTCAAATTTACCATTATGTTGAAGAACCATTCCAACGTTAGCTCCATTTCCAGGTAATATTATATACTCTCCATCAAAAGTATATGTTGGACTTTTTATAGGTTCACTAGCACAAGTATAAAAAGGATATTTTCCATCTTCCGTACCATGATTAGCATCTTTTCTTCCTGTTTTTATATCACTTATATACCCCAATTTAGTCCTTATCCAATTATCTGGTACTTCATAAGGTATATCATTAACAATAGCTTCTTCTAACTTTTTCTCTAATGTCATTTGCTTTTTAGCCATTACTCATCCTCACTTTCAAGTACCTTTAATTCTTTGATTACACTCATAAGTAAGTCTGTTGCTTCTTCTAATTTGGCTACTGCATCCTCTGCACTCTCTATTGGATCCGGTAAATCTTCATAATCTAATATTGAATCATCTTTAATCAGTCCTAAGTCAAGAGTATCACCTTTTTCTCTTATTTCATCTCTAGTGAATTTATTCCATCTTTCATCTTCAACTGCTTCTCTATTTTCTGCTGTATATGCTTTAACAAACTCATCAAAATGTGATTCTTTTAATGGATTACTTTTATTGAAGTTTTTCATATTAGTTCTTAAATCATAGAACCATACTTCTTTTGTACTATCTTTCTCTTCTTTCTCTCTTGTAAAGAATAATACATTTGTTTTGACTCCTTGAGCATAGAAGATACCTGTTGGAAGTCTTAATATAGTATGAAGGTTACACTTATCCATTAAGTCTTCTCTTATTTTTGTACCATCACCATCTTGGAATAATACATTATCAGGTAAAACTACTGCTGATCTAGCTTTACCATCAGCTTTTAAACTTCTATATATGTGTTGTAAGAAGTTTAACTGCTTATTTGAAGTCATAAATGTAAGGTCATCTCTTGTAGCTCTTTCTCCACCTTTTTTTGTCCCAAATGGAGGGTTAGATAAAACTACATCTAAATCTTTCATTTGTTTACCTACATTTGTTAGTGTATCTCCAAGTAAAATATTACTCTCAATATCATGTAACATAGCATTCATTAGAGCAAGTCTATGAGTTTCATGAACTAATTCGCAACCTGTAAATGCTTCTGTTCTTTGGAACTCTGCTAAGTCTGTATCTAAATCAAAATAATCATCAGTTTTCTCTTTTAAATAATGGTCTGCTGCAATCATAAACCCAAAAGTTCCTGCTGCTGGATCATTACACTTCTCACCAACTTTAGGATCTGTAAGTTTAACCATTACATCAATTAATACTCTAGGTGTAAAGTATTGTCCTGCTCCTGATTTCTTCTCTGAAGCATTCTTCTCTAAAAGTCCCTCATATAGGTTTCCAAGGCCTTCTTCCTTAGCTGAATACCAATCTAAGCCATCTATTGTTGCTATTATCTTCTCTAAGTTTTTAGGCTCTTCTATATTAGTAGCTGAACCTTGGTATATTTGTTGTACTATCCCAGTTGTTTCTTCTCCAAGGTAGTTTAAAAGTTCTTTATAAAACTTCTTAAGCTCTATTCCACTTTTTTCATTTAAATCATCCCACTTATACCCTTCTGGAAGTTTATCCTCCGCTCCTGTTTCCTTAGCCATTTTAAGGAATAAGATATAAGTTAACTCTGTAACGTACTGATGATAGGTAATCCCATCATCTCTAAGTACATTACAAAGGTTCCAAAGTTTGCTTACTATTTCTTGTGTATTCATTTTCTATCTCCAATTCTAGTTATATTTTAAGCTATATCTTCAAACATATAAGTCTTAATTTTTGTTATTATTTCACCTAAGACTCCACCAAATATCTTTTCATTTAGTCTAGTGAATCCTCCACCCTGAGCTTTAAATGCTCCTGTATCTAAAGTATCCGCATCTATAACAACTTCTTTAAGCATAACTGATTCTATTTTTTTTAGCCAGTTTTCTTGTATTTTAGTTAATTTATATTCTTTTTTAATTCGTTGCATAGCTCTTTTAACTCTCTCTTCATTAGACTCTAACGGACTTCCTAATGCATTCTGTCTAACAAAAGCAATTATATCAGCAACTATATCTTCATTAGTAAAATCTTTATATGCGGTTTTTATATATTCTTCACTAAATCCATTTTGATCTAATATAGCTTTAAGCTGTTTTAGAGTTTCCTTAGTTAAGCTTTGTGGTCTTGTACAAAGAATTTCTAAAGCCTGAACTTTATTTTTATTATTTTGAATGAACTCATTAAATTCTTTTAAGTAATCTTCTGGTTTCTTACCTCTACCATAACCTCTTGTATATGAAACAACCTCATCTTTTTCCTTAGAAATTATAAGTACTGTTTCACTATCATATTTTCGATCTAGATATTCTATAAGAGCATTATTATTTATAATTTCTTCTACAGCTTTATTAGTATCCATATTTTTGAGATCATTTATAAACTCTTCTGGAGTTCTATTTTGTGTAAAACTCTTAAATACTAATTTTTCATCATCTTTAACTAATTTTTTCTTTCTCTGAAGCTTTGCGATAACTCTTTTTACAGTTGCATCCTTTTCCTCAACTGTTTCTGCCTTTTCTAAAGTCTCCTTTAATATTTTAAATGAAGTACTTTTTCCTGCTGCAACTGGCTTCATATCACTTACTTCCTTAAGAGCTTCATAAAGATTTACACAATCAAATATTTCAAAATGAGTCTTTGATATTTCATCACACAGTCTAGTCGCTCTACCAAGCATTTGCTCGTAAAGTATTCTCGACTTAACTCTTCTTAAAAATACTATCTTATCAATTTTAGGAACATCTATTCCTGTTGATAATAAATCTACTGTTACAGCTATGTTAGGATAAGTTTCATTCTTAAACTTTTTAATAGCAAGAGCAGGATCTTTCATATTTCCTGTAATTTTCAGAATAGAATCATCATCTACTCCTCCCATGCTTTCTGTATATATATCTTTAAGAACCTTAACTATCATGTCTGCATGAGCATCACTAGCTGCAAATATAAGTGTTTTTGACTCATTACTTTCAGGATCTATTTGATCTGCAATCTGCTCAAGCGCTGCTCTTGTATGAGATTCAACAACTATTTTCTTATTAAAGCTATCAACTTCAAAATCCACATCATCTTCTAATTCTGCACCATTTATAAGTTCTCCTGTTACTGGATCAAACTTCGCAACTTTATCACCTTTTTTATAATGAATTCCTTCTCTAGTAAGTAAAGTTTCTATAATATGAGG
>JBOGAY010000333.1:0-4909 GCA_051655925.1 Sarcina sp.
ATCTTACAGTCTTTGAATACGTTGGAGAAAAATTTATTGATTTACAAAATGAAATCGCTGCTATCTGTACTGAAATGGAAACTTCAACAGATATTGAACCATTACTTGAAAAATACCAAGATGCATTAGATGCTTTTGCTCTAATTGATGGTGATAACTTTGAAAATACAATTGATAAAAACTTAAATCTTGCAAACCTTAATGGTTACAGAGATACTAAAGTAAATGACCTTAGTGGTGGAGAATTCAAACTTGTACAAGTAATCAAAGGAATGTTAAACAAGCCTGATTTAATAATTATGGATGAACCTGACGTTTTCTTAGACTTTGAACATCTAATTGCCCTTAAAGATTTAATCAATTCACATGAGGGAACAATGCTTGTTATAACTCATAACAGATATTTATTAAATAACTGTTTTGATAAAATCATTCACCTTGAAAACAAAGAACTTCAAGAGTTTGATGGAAATTACATTGACTATAATTTCTCATTACTTCAAACAAAAATTGAACTTCAAGAGCTTGCTGCAGAAGATGCAGAGGAAATTGAAAGAAATGAAAAATTAATAAATAAACTTAGAGTTATTGCAACTGAAAATGCAGAAGCTGCTAAAGGTAAAAGATTAAATGCTAGAGTTAAAATTCAAGAAAGACTTGAAAAACGTAGAATTAAGCCACCATTCGTTGAGGTTAAAGCACCTAAAATTAACCTTGTAACTAATGATGTTATAGAAGAAGGAATCGCTATAACTGTAGAAAATTATGGTGTTACTTTTGATGAACTCCTTCTTGAAGATGTAAACTTTGAAATCAAAACTACTGATAAAGTAGCTATTATAGGGCAAAATGGTACTGGAAAATCAACTTTACTTGAAGCTATTTATAGTAATGATAATCCTGCTATCAAAGTATCAGATGATGTTATGATGGCTTATTTATCACAACTTCCAAATAAAACATTAAATGATGCTAACACAATATATGAAGAATTCTTTGAACTTGGATTTAAAAGTTATTCTGATATAGATTTATATCTTTCAAACTATGAATTTGAAGGTGAAATCCTTAATCAAAAAATAAGTTCATTATCTGGTGGAGAAAAAAGTATGCTTCAACTAGCTAAAGTTTCAGCTACTCCATCAACTATGTTACTTCTTGATGAGCCAACAAGTCACCTTGATACTTATTCACAAATAGCACTTGAGAAAGCTATTAAAAACTATGAAGGTGGAGTTATAATGATCTCTCATGACTTCTATACAATAGCAAACTGTGTTGATTATGTTTTAATCATTGAAGATAAAACAATTAGAAGAATGAGACTTAGAAAGTTTAGAAAAATGATTTATGACAAATACTTCAAACATAATTACTTAGAAAATGACAGAAATAAAACTTTACTTGAAGCTCAAATAGAAACAGCTTTAAAAAATAATGATTTTGAAAAAGCAAAAGAATTATCTGTAGAACTTGAAGCTATAATTAAAGTTCTTTAATACAAACTCCCCATACAAAAATAAAGTATGGGGAGTTTTTTATCATTATGTAACTTAATTTTATTATAAATTTACTCCTAAAGTATTCACTTACTATATTACTATCTAGAAAATTATTTACCTGCTAAAAGTTTATAAAACTTTGGTAACTCTTCACTTTTGCATTTATCACATTTTTTTGCATAGCAATACGACTTAGGCTTGTCTAATTTTGCATGCATTCTTTTCCATATTTTTTCAATATCTTCTTCTAGTACATTCCCAAAACTTTCTGATATAAAATCACAAGGTAAAAATGCTCCTTTATTATCTATATAAGAGTGCTGTATCCCAGCCCCACATCCAAATTGATCTTTTGATTCTATATATGGAAATACGGATACCTTCGGATACTCATCATTTCTATTTAATGTGCTATGCAAATCTATTAACTGCCTTTTTTCATCTTTAAATAAAATCGCATCATTTTTTTCTAAAAGCGAACCGCATGGAATAGGTTCAAGTATTCTAACTTCATCAACCTTTAAAGTCTTTAAAAACTTATTTAATTCAAATATTTCTTTACTAACTAGCATCTCTCTTGTACACACTGTTTGAGCCATAGTATAAAGTCCAACCTCTTTACAATTTTTTATGGCCTCAATAGCTATTTTATAAGCACCTTTATGTCCCCTTTTTTCATCATGGATAGATTCATTTATACTGTCCATACTTATACCTACACCAAAAAGCCCTGCTTTTTTTAGCTTTTTTGCCTTTTCAAGAGTTAATCCAAAACCATTAGTAAATAAATAAGTTATACTTCTCTCATCAACATGATTTATTATCTCTTCTAAGTCATTTCTAAGAAGTGGCTCTCCTCCTGTAAATCCTATTATTCCTACACCTAAATTCTGAAGATCTTTTACTATCTTTTTCATATTTTCTGTAGATATCTCATCTTTGTAATTATTCTTATCTTCAATAAACCTTTTAGCACTACAATGCCAACACTTATACATGCATCTTCCTGTTACAGCTATATAAGTAGAAATAGGTGCTTTTCTTATACCTGTACAATGATTTTCAAAAAACTCTGCTCCTTCACCTGGAACTGCCATTGCTATGCTATTATAAGCCTTTGAATTAAGTGGTGGTAAAAATGAATTGACAATAAAGTTTCCCTCATGAATAACGAGTCTATCATTTTTTATAATATTCATTCCACACCTTACCATATTAGATAATTTATAATTTTTATTTACTTTAAACTTTTTATGGATTGTATAAAAGTTTTTAAGTACATCTTTACTTACTCCCATTTTTATGATTGTTCCTATATTATTTTTCATTCTTATATACTCCCCAAACAAATTTATGTGTAATGTTACTTATATCCTTTTCTTTAAAAAGCCTCTCCATAGTTTCTTGGACATCCTTATCTTCCATGTTAACCATAGTATCAAATCCTGCTAGTGCACCTGTTGATATGACCCAATTAACTAACAGATCAGTGCTTTTAAACCCAAACTTATGACTACCACTTTTAGAGTATATTCTTTTCATTTTTTTACTCTTAAACCATCTATTAAAACTACTCTCACTAATCGGATTTGGTAATTCTAACATTATCTTGTCTATCTTTTCGCTATGGCTCATTACAATTTTAGGATATATTTTTCTTACCTCAGGCAAAGTAGATTTTAAGTTTACTATTACAGCAAAACTTCCACCTTTTTTTAGAACTCTTGAAACTTCACTAATAATCTTATGTGGATTTTGGTACTTAATTGCCCATGCACAAACCACCATATCAAATACATTATCATCACATGACTTCAAATATCCTAGCATATCTTTCTCAATAAACTCAGCATTAATATCGCTCTCTTTTGCTTTTTCTAGCATTCCTTTTGAAATATCAACTAAAGTAAAGCTTGAAATATTATATCTTTCATTTATATATCTACTATTAAATCCTGTTCCACATGCTAAATCTAATACTTTTATTGCTTTAGCACTATCTTTATATTCATCTAGTAGTTTATTTAACATCTCTTCATTATATCTATGCATTTCATTTAAAAATGAATTGCTATAATTACTACTTGCCTTAGTATATGAATTGGAAATATCAATTAAGTCTACGTACTTCCTAGTACAAAATAATTTGGTTACCTTTAATACTCCTCTTAAACTCTTCACACTCAATTTTATAGTCTCCTACATCATCTATTTTTTGCTAAATATATAAACTCATAAGCCGTAAGACTTATTAGTTCTTCTTCTGTAAAGTAGTATTCTCCTAATGCTTTTAATTCTTCCTTTGTAACCATCTCAATTTTTTCAAAACAGACCCTTTCAAATATAGATATAAGTTTTGATACAATATGTTTTCTATCAAATTCACATATAAGTATCTTCCCATCTTGTTTCAATATTCTTTTGCACTCTTCTAGTGTTTCCTTTTTCCTTATAATGTGATGAAAAGCATCTCTCATAATAATAATATCCATACTATTATCGTTTAGAGAAATGCTATTTGAATACTCATTTAAAATTTCTATTTTATTATTTTTCTGTTTAGCTATTTTAGTCATGTTTTGCTCTGGATCTACTATCATCACATCTGCTCCACGCTTTAGCAATTTTATAGCTAGTGCACCTGTTCCTCCACCAATATCTAGTATTTTTTTCTTAGATATATCTCCTAAGACCTCTATGATGTTTTCATTTTTATCTAGCTTGAATAACTTCATAAAACCATCATACTGTTTTGAATAATATTTAAATAAATAACTCATTGATTTCTCCTATTTTTGTTACACCTACAAATCAGTTCACCTATATTTCTTCGACATTTTTATCCAAACACCTTCTTTTATTTAAAATTAATTTTGTTTTATCTATATATTTATACAAATCAAAATCACTATACTTTTATATGCTAAGAATTAGAATTTCAAAAGATTTATCTATTTATATATAGTAAAAAGCACCACACTAAAATATAGTGTGGTACTAACTTATTCAAAACTAATTTTCTTTTCTTAATCTTTTGACTTCCTCTATTGAAAGTCCTGTCTTAGTTGCTATAACTTCATCTTCTAAAACATCAAGAAGATTTTTAGCAATCTCTATAGCTTTTAATTTTTCACCTTGTTCAATTCCTTGTTCATGTCCTTTTTGTAGTTCTTTTTCTTTCATTTCTTGAATCATAAATGCATTATTTGCTACCATACTAAATACCTCCTTTAAGTAAGAATCTAAATCTATGATTTAGTCCTTCGAACTTACACAGCGAAGCAAAGCGAGTCGTGCTTAGACTCTATAAATGCTTTCTTATCTCTTCTATCATAAATTTATCAAAACCATCTTTATTTTCTAACATTCCAAAATGTCCTGCATCTTTTAGCCAGAATAGTTCTTTG
>JBOGAY010000334.1:0-20361 GCA_051655925.1 Sarcina sp.
ATTTATTGATAAAGACTTATTTGATAACGAAGAAGCTATCATAAATAAGATATTAAAAGAGATTAATAGTTAAATAACTTCTTAACATAAAAATAGGTAAACTTTATACAAGTTTGCCTATTTTTATTTGCTATGCTAATATAAACGTAGACTTAATTCAGATAGAGGCAACTCCATCTGAAATTTTAATCGCACTTATCTAATAATTAATATAAAAATATTGATTATTAGATAGATGTTGTATTTAAATAAATATTTTATCGGGGGTGTTTCTTTTGCTTAAAGAGACTATTAACTTATTAAAAGCAACTTATGGTTTCAAGGATGAAACAGTTGACTTATATAATATAGCAATGAATGATGTAATTGAAAGTTTTAAAATGTATGATGAAATAAGAGAGTACAATCAGCTTAAAGTTTTAAAAGCTTTCCAAAATAATAGAGTGTCAGATAATCACTTTACAAATTCAACAGGATATGGATATGGTGATATAGGAAGAGATACTTTAGATCTTGTTTATGCAGAAATATTTAAATGTGAAAAGGCACTTGTTAGACCTCACTTTGTTAGTGGTACTCATGCAATAGGTGCTGCTTTATTTGGTAACTTAAGACCAGGAGATACTTTACTTGCAGCAACAGGAAGCCCATATGATACTTTACATACTTTAATAGGTATTAATAAAAACGAAAGAGTTGGGTCATTAAAAGAATATGGTGTTAATTATAAACAAGTAGATTTAGTTAATCATAAAATTGATATAGAGGCAGTAAAAAAAGTGTTAGCAGAAGATAAAACTATCAAGGTCGTACATATGCAAAGATCTACAGGATATGGATGGAGAAATGCTTTCCTAGTTGAAGAATTAGAAGAGGCAATAACAGCTTTCAAATCAGTAAATCCTGATATTATAGTATTTGTAGATAATTGCTACGGTGAGTTTATGGATATTAAAGAGCCAACAGAAGTTGGAGCGGATTTAATGGCGGGATCACTTATTAAAAACATCGGTGGAGGAATAGCTCAAACTGGTGGATATATAGTAGGAAAAGAAGAATGTGTTGATCAAGCTGCTTATAGACTTACAACTCCAGGTATTGGCGCAGAGTGTGGAGCCACTTTCAATGTAATGAGAGAATTCTACCAAGGATTATTCTTAGCACCACATATTGCTATGGAAGCTGTTAAAGGGGCTGTATTTTGTGCTAGGATTATGGAACTTGCTGGCTTTGAGGTTCTTCCTAAATATAATGATAGAAGAAGTGATATAATTCAAGCTATCAAGTTCAATGATAAAGAAAAACTTATAAACTTTTGTAAGGGAATTCAAAAAGGTTCACCAATAGATTCATTCGTTGAATGTGAACCATGGGCTATGCCAGGTTATGATGATGAGGTTATAATGGCAGCGGGTGCATTTATCCAAGGGTCATCAATAGAACTTTCAGCAGATGCTCCAATAAGGGAACCTTATATTGCTTATTTACAAGGTGGTCTTACATTTGATCATGCTAAAATAGGAATATTAATAGCTTTGAATAATATTATATAATAGTGATTTAAAAGAGGTAAAAGAATGAAATTATTAGGAAATATAGTTTGGTTTATTTTTGGAGGATTTCTCCAAGGATTAGGATGGATTGGAATAGGATTATTATGGTGTATAACAATAATAGGAATTCCGGTAGGAGTACAATGTTTTAAATTAGCTAGCTTGCAGTTTTTTCCTTTTGGAAAACAGATTATTACTAAAGATGATGGAGCGACTAGTTTTCTATTAAATATTTTATGGTTAATTTTTGGAGGACTTGTTCTTGCTATTAGTAATTTAATTACGGGTGTAGTTCTATGTATAACTATAATAGGAATTCCATTTGGATTACAATCATTTAAACTTGCTAAACTATCACTTATGCCATTTGGAAAAGATGTAATATAATAAAGAAAAGTACATGGGTTATAAAAGCATTACCCATGTACTTTTTAGTATTCACGATACAAGCCAGCAAGTTTTCCGAGTATATAACACTCGGTCACTATTATTGGATCCATAGTTGAATTTTCTGGTTGAAGTCTGTAATAATTTTTTTCTTTGAAAAATGTTTTAATAGTAGCTTCATTATCTATGAGAGCAACAACTATATCACCATTTTCAGCCACATTAGTTTTTTCTATTATAGCAAGATCACCATCATGTATACCAGCTTCTATCATACTATCGCCTGAGACTTTAAGAATAAAAAGCTCTTTGTTTGAACTTTTTATATAGTTTAAAGGAAGCTGAAAAGTATCTTCTATATTTTCTATTGCTAAAATAGGTTCACCAGCTGTTACTTTGCCTACTATAGGTATATCAAGTAATTCTTTTTTTTTCTCTGTAAACTCTATTATTTCTAAAGCTCTAGTTTTAGCACTTTCTCTATTAATATATCCTTTTTTTTCTAAGGTTTTCAAATGTCCATGAACTGTTGATGTTGATTTTAATGAAACTGCTGCACATATCTCTCTTACTGAAGGTGGATATGCTTTATCTTCTATATATGACTTTAAAAAATTATATATCTCCATTTGCTTTTGGCTAATCGGTTCTGTCATGTTATACACCTCTTCATATTAATTGTGAACATTATATCATAATAAATAATATATATCAAACTAATGTTCGGTAAAGAAAAATGAATTATATACTTTATTTAAATCTAAGTGCATATAAAGTATATATTCGCTTGAATTTAAATATCATAACATATATAATATACGTAATACATATAATGTATATACAAGAAGTAATACTATATTTTTTTTGAAAGGTGATTAGATGAGTAAAATTGAAAATAAAGAATTAAAAGTAAAGTCATTTAGAGTAGATGAAGATACCTTTGCTAAGTTTAAAGAAATAGCATCTAGCGAGTTTGGTAATCAGTCACAATGTTTGGAGGCTTTAATAAACATATATGAAACAGAAGAATCAAAATCTGTTTTGATCGGACGTCAATTAGAAATAGAAAGTTTTCAAGATTATATAAATAAGATAAATAGATTATTTGTGACTTCATTACAACTAAGTTCTGATGCTGAAGAAAGAGCTAAAGAAGGGTTTATTAAGAAATTAGAAGCTAAAGATGAGATTTTAAGTGTTTTGAAAACAAAAATGGATAGCTTGAAAGATGAAAATATAATGTTAAAAAATGAAAGTAAAAAAAATAAAAATGAATTTTCTTTACTTCAAAAACAATTAGTAGAACTTGAAAGTGCAAAAAATACATTAACACAACTATCTAATAGAAACTATGATTTGGTTAGCAAATATGAATTAGAACTACAAATACTTAAAGAAGAAAATAATAAATTAAAAGAGTTAGATAAACAAATTAAGGAAAAAGATAAAGAATTAACTGATATAAAGTTAGTATTTGAAAAACAAAAAAACAATACTGATGTATTAGTCAAAGAGTGTGATTCTAAAGAAAAAAATATAAATGAATATAAAATGATTATAGATAGCAAAAATACTGATTTAAGAGCTTTACAAGCACTTATAGAGTCATTAAAGAGAGAGCATTTAGCGGAAATAGATTCTATAATAACGAAAAAAGATAATGAAACAGTTGAAAAACTAAATGAAAATGAAAAATTACTAAGAAGAGGTTTTGAGCTAGACAAAAGAGAACTTGAATTAAAAATTAAAGAATTAGAGTTACAAACAAAATAAAAATAAAACTTTTATATAATATATTTTTTTGATATAATATATACTTCGAAGTAAATTAACCTAATAGAATAAAAGGTGGTTTGATAAAATGAGTAAAGATTCAAAAGTTGAAGACTTAAAAGATTATATAGAGGCAAATGACTTATCAAGTAGAGCTATAAGTATTGATGCTATAGCGGTTGATGAGATTGAAAGTGAATTTTTAAATGATGAAATTAGTAGTGATATAGAAGCTATAGATGTTGATAGTTCAAAATATCAGGAGTATGAAAAAACATTAAAAGATATTCTTGGAGATAATGAAGGTGAGTATGTTGATGCATTTGAAAATATCGTTTATTTAGCTGATATCGAAGGAGTAGAGGAGTATGATCTAGATGGTTCTACAGAAGAAATATTCCCAGGGGTTAGAGCTTTAAAGAAAAAAAGAAGATAATGACGAAGAGTATTAATATAGCATAAAAAAATAGGGTTGATAAGTTATCAACTCTATTTTTTTATCATTTTAGCTAAAGGATTTGAATTTACAGCCTCTCTAAGTCTATCGTCATCTATATGAGTATAGATTTGTGTTGTAGATACACTTTCATGTCCTAAAATGGACTGCAATGCTCTTATATCAACATTCCCATGCTTATACATAAGCGTAGCGGCTGTATGTCTTAGTTTGTGAGGACTTAATTTTTCGCCTTCTATATTAGCTATTTTTATATGTTTTTTCACTATATTTTCAACAGTAACTTTATTTATTCCTCTATTATGACTAGATAAAAACAATTTCTTTTTTTCACCTATTTTAGCTTTCTCACCTTCTCTAAATGCCATATAATTCTTGATGGAATCTACACATAAAGTATTTAAATAAATTGTACGTTCTTTATTACCCTTTCCTATAACTCTTAAAGTATCTTTGTTTATTTTGTCTATTGTTATTCCACAAAGCTCTGATAATCTTAGTCCGCAATTTAAAAATAAAGTTAAAATACAATAATCTCTATAATAATTTTTATCTGTTTTATCCATACTTTCTAAAAGTTTTATACTTTCATCTAAAGAAAGATAAATAGGTTGTCTTTTTTCAAGTTTTGGACTTTCAAGTTCTGCTGCAGGATTCTCTTTTATCACTTTAAGTTTAACTGTTATAAAAGAAAAAAATGATTTTAACGTTGCAACCTTTCTAGCTTTTGCGTATGATTTATTTTCTCTTTCTGTGTCTAGAAATTTTAAAAATGCATACAAATCTTTAAGTTTTATTCCTATAATTAAGTCTGCATCTACATCTGAAATATCAATATTTTTAAATTCGATTTCATTTTCTGCATCAGCTAATCCTCTATAAAGTTTTAAGAATCTAAAAAATAATTTCAAATCAGTTTCATAAGCTTTTATTGTATTAGGAGATTTTCCTTTTATGCTTTCTAAGTAATTTAAAAAATCAACTACAAGCTCTGGAAGATGATTTGTTGAATTGAATTTATATTTTTGTTTTATATTTTTCATTTTTGAACTAATGATATTTCCTTGTTCTTTTTTTCTTTTTTTATTTTGTTTTAACTCTAAATCTTTCACCCAAGTTTGTATACTACGAACACTCATTTTGTAAATTTTAGCAAGTTCGATTGTAGTAAAATTTTGAATTTCAAAAAGTATATAAACATCTCTTATTATACATTCATAATTTCTAGAAATATTTTTCTTTTTAAAATCGATCAGTATTTTTTCATATCGTTTCTTCTCTTTTTCGGTAAAGGTAGTTTCTGTTATAAGTTTACTTATATCCATTTCATAAGAATAATCTTTGAATCTATCTATATTTTTCATAAAAACCTCGCAATTATATCTTTTTTCTATTATAACACAAATAATATATAAACCACAAATAAACGCAGTTTATAAACGGCTTAAAATATATATTTATAGAGATTATTTTTTAATTAAAATAATATTTGTTAAATTGTTATTTAACAAATATTATTAAAAACGCAGTATGAAATCAATAATCACAACATAATTCATAGCTCATCTTTAAGTTCTTGTGTGTTTTCAAAAAAATAAAATACATAGGTATAACTATATGTATTACCTATGTATGTATTACAAGATATTTTTCATTTATGTATGATATTTAAAAACTCTTCCTCATTCATAATAACTATATCTAATCCAAATTCAATAAGAGATTTAACTTTTCTAAGTTTAGATGTTAAAAACTCCTGATCTAGCGATAAATTAGTAATTATTATATCGGTTGTTGATTTTACAGTATTAGATGCATAGCCACCTAAAAATTTTATTTTAGCTGAAGCTTTAGCTCTAGACATAGATTTTAAAGGACCTGTAAAAACTACATTTTTACCTTGAAAATATTTTGTATCCAGATTATCATTCTCAATTAGAGAAACTTGTTTTTTATTAATTTCTATTTTTTCTTTTATAGGCAAACAATTATTATTATTAAAAACTAAACCTGGTGTTATCCCAAGTTTTTCTTTAATGTCAGAAAATTTCTCTATATTAAGATGTTCACATGTATCTATAAAAATTTTTGCGGCTATCATTGAGTCATCTTCTGCATTATGATGTTTAAAATCTAGTTTAAGCATTTCCCCAAGTGTAGATAATTTATTATTAGGAAGCCCTTCATAAACTTTTTTTGCAATATCAACTGTACATAAATAACAACAATTTTTAAGGTTAAGACCATATAATTCTAAAGTTGCTATAAGGACATCTATATCAAAATATGCATTATGAGCTATAACAAGTGAATTTTCTAAATATTTTCTTAAATAAGGCCAAAGCTCATTAAATTCTTTTTCATTTTTCACATCTTCTTCTGTGATTCCATGAATCCATATGTTCATTGGTTTAAATCTATTCTCTTTAGGTCTTATCAACCTTTCAAATTTTTCAATTATTTTATTATTTTCTACTACAGTTATCCCTATAGAACATGCACTAGTTCTTGTTTCATTTGCAGTTTCAAAATCTATAGAAACAAAATTCATATAAAATTACCTCTTTTCTTCATAAAATAAATACACAGTATTTTGCTTATGTATTCAACAAAATACTATTCAATTAATAATTTTAACATTTTTTTATATACAAATCTATTTCTTAAACTTAAAATAATGTAGCCTCTTCTAAGAAAATTATTTAAAAACTTATGCTAAAAAGCTTTTCTTAATATTAAACATATTTTTACAACTTTATCTTTAATATTTGGTATAATTTTCTATATAGAGTTTAAGGGGGGATTTACTTGTATTTTGATAAAATAAAAGAAGCTAAAAAAAGAATTAATGGGAAGGTAATAAAAACGCCTTTAATGTTTAGTAAAAGTTTTTCTGATCTTTGTAATAATGAGGTTTATATAAAATGTGAAAATTTACAAATAACAGGTGCTTACAAACTAAGAGGTGCCCTTAATAAAATATCGTTGCTATCTGATGAAGATAAACAAAGAGGTGTTATTTGTTCTTCTGCTGGTAACCATGCGCAAGGCGTTGCATATGCTGCATCTTTATATAATATAAGTTCAACAATTGTTATGCCTAAAACTACACCTCTTCTAAAAGTTAATTCCACTAAGAAACTTGGGGGAAATGTTGTATTACATGGGGAGGTATATGATGATGCTTATAATAAAGCTAAAGAACTTGAAGAATTAAAAAACTTAAAATTTATACATCCTTTTAATGATATAGATGTTATTCTTGGACAAGGTACTATTGCATTAGAAGTTATTGAAGATTTAAAAGAGGTAGATATTGTTTTATGCCCTATTGGTGGTGGTGGTCTAATAAGCGGAATTTCACTAGCATTAAAAGAATTCAATCCTGATATAAAAATTATAGGTGTTGAAGCAGAGGGCGCAAATTCTATGCAACAAAGTATTTTAGCAGATAAAGTAATTTCATTAGATAAAGTTCAAACAATTGCAGATGGTATAGCAGTTAAGACTCCTGGCGATGTAACTTTTTCTATTATAAGAGATTTAGTTGATGAAATAATTACTGTATCAGATAAAGATATTGTAGAAGACTTTGTATTATTAAGTGAAAACCATAAATTGATAGCTGAACCTTCAGGTGTTGTTACTCTTTCTGCATTAAAGAAACTTAAAAATATAAAAGGTAAAAAAATTGTTTCAATAATTAGTGGTGGAAACATAGATATGGTTACAATGTCATCATTAGTTAAAACTGGTCTAGTTTCTAGAGGTAGATTATTCTCCTTCTCTATGGAGCTTCCTCATAACCCTGGGCAACTTCTTAAATTTACTTCTATATTGTCAAATTTAAATGCTAATATTGTAGAACTTGAGCATAACCAATTTAAAGCGACAGATCATTTAAGAAATGTTGTATTAGAAGTTACTGTAGAAACCAATGGTCAAGATCATATAAGTGATATTAAAAAAGAATTAAACGCACATGGTTATTCAATTAATCAATTATATTAATAAAAATTTCTTATGTATAAATACTACTAATAAGTTAAAATATATCTTTCTTATTCTTAAAACTTACTTATAAAAAATAAGAAAGGAATATATCAATTAGGAATTTACTTCCACTATGATATATTCCTTTTTCCTATTTAAGAAGTTCTAAAATATCTTTAAATGAATCAACAAATGAGATATCCTCTTCTGCTTTTAGTATTTTATAAATAAGGTCTCTTTTTCTATTTTGTAAATTTATAATTTTTTCTTCTATTGTATCCTTAGCTATTAATTTTATTACTTCTACGCCTTTTGTTTGACCAATTCTATAAACTCTATCTGTGGCTTGATCTTCTACTGCTGGATTCCACCATGGATCAAAGTGAATAACCACATTAGCACTTGTCAAGTTTAGACCTGTTCCTCCAGCTTTTGTACTTATCAAGAATACATTAGCTTCTTCTGAATTAAACTTCTCTATCTCTGATAGTCTTTTATTTACATTCACACTTCCATCTAAATAACTAAATTTAATTTCAAACTCTTTTAATTTATCACTTATATTCTTTAGTACGGATGTAAAGTGTGAAAATACTAATACTTTACTTCCTGTACTTAGTTTTTCATCTAAGACTTCTAATAATGCTTCTATCTTACTACTTTCTCCTTTATAATCTTCTAATACTATACTAGGATCTAAACATAATTGTCTAAGTTTAGTTATATAAGATAATATTTGGATACTATTTCCATGTATATCCGATACATCTACTATAGCATTCTTCTCTTTGTTCATTATATCCTGTACATATTTATTATATATACCATAAGCTTTCTTTTGCTTTGAATTTAAAGGAATATATAAGTCTTTCATTATCTTTTCAGGCAATTCAAGTAAAACATCTTTCTTGAGTCTTCTAAGTATAAATGGTGCTGTAAGTCTATTTAGCTCTTTAATTACATAGTCATTCTCTCTTAGTCCTTTATTAAACTTAGTATTAAATGTCTTCTCATCCCCTAAATATCCTGGCATTAAGAAATCAAAAATTGACCATAGTTCTAATGTATTATTTTCTATTGGTGTACCAGTTAAAGCAAATCTATTAATAGCATTTATTTTTTTTACACTCTTTGTTATCTGTGATTTACTATTTTTTATATTTTGGGCTTCATCTATAATCATATAGTCAAAATTATATTCTTTATATATAAGTAAATCTCTTTTAAGAAGTCCATATGTTGTAATCAAAACATTCTTATCTCCTTCTTTAAAAAAGTTTTTTAATGTTTCTTCTCGTTCTAATTTTATTCCTATATTTAAAGTAGCAAATTCTTTATCTGTAAATTTATTAAATTCACTCTGCCAATTATATACAAGTGATGTTGGTGCTACTATCAAAACCTTTGTATTCTCTTTCACATCTATTTTCGAAGTTAAAAATGCAATTGTTTGTATAGTTTTTCCAAGTCCCATGTCATCAGCTAGAATTCCTGCAAACCCCATATAATCTAATTTATTCAACCAGTTAAAACCTTCTAATTGATAACTTCTAAGATCAGCTCTAAAATGTAGTGAATTTTCAAACTTCATCTTTTCTATATCCTTAAGGTTCTGCTTTAAATTATCTAAAATTTCTGTTCCAGAATCTAAAGAGATGCCTACTTCATTTAAATAATTTTCTAAATACATTAATTTGTTAGTAGTAAAAGTGGTTTTTTGATTTTTTAGATCTTTAGAGCTATTACATACATTTATTAAATTAACTAATCTTTTAAGCTCTAAATTTTCTAAATCTAAGAATTCACCATTTTTTAGTTTATAATAAGCAATCTTATTTCTTAGAGCATCTATTATATGGATAACTTCATTACTTTCAACTCCAGATATATCAAATTTAAAATCAAAGTAATTTTCCTTTCCAGCTCCTATGCTCAAATTATAATCTGAGCGTGTTAATGTTTTTATAGATTTTACTCTATCTGAATAGAATACTTCTCCATATTTTTGTAGAGTTAAAATTTCAAATTTAAAAAATTTATAAACATCATCATCACTTTTAGAATAAATAAATTCCTTTTCATCTACTGTAAATCCTATTCTATTTATAACCGATAAAACTTCATTCTCTTTTTTTATATCTCTTGATATATATTTTTTGATACTCGGTTGTTCTAATATGTTAAACTCCACATCAGAGTAAACTATACTAGTTTTTAATTTAATATCATTATCTACCCTATCTATATAAAATTTAAATCCTACTGGACAGTCTATTATCATATCTAATATAGAAGAGGAAATTTTTAAATTATCTGATACAAGTCTTAGTTTGGGAATTAATCTTGTGATAATTACTTCTTCTTGATCTCTATCAAATTCTATACTATTTAATCTTTCAAAAATATTTATAAATCTATCTATTTCATGTATAAAAGTATCATCTGCAATATATATGCTTTTACCTTTTAGAAAGACTTCATTCTTATATGTTAATCTCTGTGGTAAGTTTTCTCTAAGATGGAGTATAAATTTATCCTTTTCTAATCTTAAATCAAAGTACAGTTCTGGATTATGATTATTAATATCCACAAGAACTTCTCTTTGGAAGAAACCACTGCATAGATATACTTTAGAACTACTAACTTGTTTAAAGAAAGCTTTAGTCATAAATTCTGGTATATAAATATACTTTCCATCAATATTATTTAATCCTTTCTTTTTCATAACAAAAATATCTTCTATAAAAGATATTACTTTTTTTCCTTGTTTTGAAAAAATCTGCTTTGATAAATCAAAAATAAAATTTTTCCCAAAGTGAAGAGGTATTCTATTTGTATAATGTACCCAGAACTGTTCTATATCTCTCATTACATATACATTTTTCTTATCACCTATTTTAAGAAAAAATCTAAGTCTATTTTTCCAGGGCTCTTTTTCTATGTATATTTCAAAATCTATTATTTCTTTTTCATCATCTAATAAACTCATAAGGTAACTATCTTTTGGGGGAATATCTATTCTTTTTCTTTCTTCAGTTTTATTATCTTTTAAATTTTCTACTATTAAATCTATATCATTATAAAATGTTGCAACTAAGTGTTTACAACAGTAATTTTTCTTTTTAAATTCATTTTTCTCATAGTCATCACAAGTGCAATGGGATGATATTATTTCTTTATTATAATCTATTTCTAATTTACAAGAGTATGAACTCATTAAATTTTCAGAGATAACATTAGATTTTACCAATACTATATATTCATCTTTTTCAACATTTGATTCACTTATTAAATCATTTTCAATAACTCTTAAAGCATCAATATGCTTTTTTCCTGTTATGCTTTTATTGAATATTTTTATTAAATCTTCTTTTTCCACTGAATTCTCCTATCTTTTTTTACTTAAAACTATTTAAAGTATATTTCTTTATTTTAACATAAATTTTAATAATAAAAAAATATGAGTTCTTTTTAAAAAGAACTCATATCCAAATTTATTCAATATCTAAATTTAAAGCACCATTACCTTCTATTTTAGGTGAAAATCCTAATGTCTTTGTTTTTTTTATAAGTTGTGCATATAACTCTGCTTCAGTTAAATTTTTATCAAAGTATTCCATTGCCCAATTTTTTATTAAAGCTAAAGCACCTGTTACATGGGGTGCTGCCATAGAAGTGCCTATTAATTCTACATATTTATTATTTGGTGCTAAAGAGATTATTCCTCTTCCATTCACACCTTGTCCTGGTGCTACTAAATCAACTTCATCATTTGATGCTGAGAACCTCGATTCACCATTATCATATTTTATAGAGCCTACAGAAATACTTTCATTATAAGCTGCTGGATAATTTATCTCTGTGGTTTCTCCATTTCCATCACCATCATTTCCAGCTGCAACGACAACCAATATATTATTAGCTACTGCTCTTTTTATTGCATAATGTAATTGTTGAGAATCGAACTTTCCTCCAAGTGACATATTTATAATATCAACTTTTTTAGAAATTGCATAATTTATCGCATTTATTATCCAACTATAAGCACCACCATTTGCTGTTAATGCTTTCAATATAAGAAGTTCTGCTTTAGGTGCAACTCCTATAATCCCACCATTATTTCCACTAGCTGCTATAATTCCTGCTACATGTGTTCCATGTCCATCATTATCTGTAACATCCATTTTATTAAATTTATTTTCAGTAGTAAAATTTTGAGTATCTACTATTCTATCTTTTATATCTCTATGATTAATATCGCATCCAGTATCTATAATAGCAATTTTTATTCCAGCACCATATTTACCTTTTTCCCAGAAATCAGGTGCAGCAATATTTTTAATCCCATCTGGAATACTATCAAATTCTTTAATCTCTTTCTTTAAAACTTCAGCATAAATTGGTTTTACTAATTCCAAAATATTTACCCCCTATTTAATTGCTTTCTTATAATATATTTATGCAATATTATGTAATTGTGTGATATAAATTGATTTTTTTGCAAGGTGCTTTAGCTATTTTTACATTAATCGTATGTGTTTGGATTTTTAGAAAATATAGAGTTAAATTATATGAAGTATGCTAATACACTTTAAATAGAAAAAATGTGATCCAATTTTGAATCACATTTTTTCTTTATCAAATTAAACTGTTATTTCACTCTTCTCATTTGAATATCCTTCATTAGCACTTAAGATAGGATCTACATATTCAGTAATAAAGTCTATTACTTGGCTCTCTGCCCTACCAGTAAAGTTTTTAGGATTTATGATAGAAATTATCTCCTCTTCTGATAAATTAAATCTATTATCAGCTATAATTCTATTTATTAAATCATTATTAAGTCCTTCTTTTTTAACTCTTTGAGCTGCTGCCATTGAATGTTCTCTTATTATTTCATGAAACTCTTGTCTATCTCCACCTTTTTTAACTGACTCCATCATGATGTTTTCAGTTGCCATAAATGGTAGCTCATTATTAACATGACTAGCTATTACTTTATCATAGACTACTAAACTTTCTGTTATGTTAATATACAAGTTTAATACACCATCTAAAGCTAAGAAAGCTTCTGGTACTGATATTCGCTTATTAGCTGAATCATCTAAAGTTCTTTCAAACCATTGTGTAGCTGCTGTTATTGATGGGTTCATACTATTAACTATAACATGTCTAGCAAGTGAGCTCATTCTCTCACTTCTCATAGGATTTCTCTTATAAGCCATAGCAGATGATCCTATTTGATTAGCCTCAAATGGCTCTTCTATTTCCTTTAAGTTTTGTAAAAGTCTTATATCATTTGAAAATTTATAAGCACTTTGTGCTATTTCTGATAATGTATTTAATATAATAGAGTCTACCTTTCTAGAATATGTTTGTCCAGTAACTCCATATGATTTTTCAAATCCTAGTTTATTTGAAACTAATTTATCTAAAAGTTTTACTTTTTCTTCATCTCCGTTGAAGAGGTTCATAAAACTAGCTTGTGTGCCTGTAGTTCCTTTAACCCCTCTAAGCTTTATATTATTTATTACAAAATCTAAATTCTCTAAATCTAAAACTAAATCTTGCATCCATAATGTAGCTCTTTTTCCTACTGTAGTTAATTGAGCTGCTTGATAGTGAGTAAAACCAAGTGTTGGCATCTCTTTATACTCAAGAGCAAACTTTTTTAAGTTCTCTAACGTAGCAAGTATTTTATTTTTAATTACAATAAGAGCTTCTTTCATTATTATTAAATCAGTATTATCACAAACATAACAACTTGTAGCTCCTAAGTGAATTATCCCTTTAGCAATTGGACATTGCATTCCATACGCATATACATGACTCATTACATCATGTCTTACAAGCATCTCTCTTTCCCTAGCAATATCATAATTAATGTTATATATATTTTCTTTAAGTTCATTAATTTGTTCCTCTGTTATATTTAAACCAAGTTCCTTTTCACTTTCAGCAAGTGTAACCCAAAGCTTTCTCCAAGTTGAAAATTTTTTATCATCTGAAAATATAAAAGACATCTTTTCTGATGAATATCTTGAATTTAATGGATTTTCATATAATTTACTCATAATTAAATTCCCCCTAATATCTCAATATAGAAAATTATACCATATAAAATAAAAAATATGAATATTTTTACAATAATTATAATTAACGTTCGTTAAAATGTTAAAAAATACGAGGGATATAAAATAAACCCTCGCAAAATAGTTCGTATTAATCAGCAAAACTTATTCCTATTTGTTTTGCCGCTTTTACTTTTTCATCATCACTTGAAACACATTTAGTATTTCCAATAACTTCTTCGAGACTTACTTGGTGAATCTCTTGTCCTTTCAAACATACCATATTTCCATAAAGTTCTTTAGCAACTAATTCTGCTGCTTTAGCTCCATATCTTGTTGAGAGTATTCTATCATAAGCTGAAGTATTTCCACCTCTTTGTAAGTGTCCAAGAACAGTGCTTCTAACTTCATGATTTTTTATAAGTTTTTCTAAATCATTAGCAAGTTTATTAGCTATTCCACCAAGTCTTATAGGATCCGGGCTATCATCAACAATTTTAGCTACAACTACATCTCCATCTTTAGGTTTTGCTCCTTCTGCAACTACAATTATTGTGAATTGTTTTCCAGCCTCTTCTCTTTCTTTAACTTTATCTACAATTTTATTTATATCATAAGGAATTTCAGGTAGTAATATTACATCAGCAGAACCTGCTATTCCAGCATCAAGTGCAATCCATCCAGCATTTCTTCCCATAACTTCAAGTAACATTATTCTATGGTGTGATTCGGCTGTAGTATGAAGTCTATCAAGAGCCTCACAAGCGATTTCAGTTGCAGTATTAAATCCAAAAGTTGTATCTGTTGCTAATAAGTCATTATCTATTGTTTTAGGAACTCCTATAACATTTACTCCTTTTCTAGCAAAGTCTCTAGCAGATGTTAATGTACCATCACCACCTATTACAATAAGTGCATCTATACCTTCTTTTTGTAGATTTTGTACTCCTATATCAGAAACATCTTTTTTTATTATTGCTCCATTTTCTTCAATTTGGTAATCAAATAAATTATCTTTATTAGAACTATGAAGTATTGTCCCTCCCCTATGAAGTATTCCTGATACAGTATCAAGGTCTAGTTTTATATAATCGTTATTGTATAACCCACGATAACCAAATTTATATCCAATAACTTCATAATCATATTGTAATATAGCTGTTCTTGTTACTGCTCTTATAACAGCATTTAATCCTGGACAATCTCCTCCACCAGTTAATAGAGCTATCTTTTTCTTTGCTAACATAAATAAACTCCCCCTTTTCTTCAACAAATATTCAAAATATTTCAACTAATTTATTCTATTCATAGAAGAAGAGGATTATTCTTGTGAAAAGCTTTTAATCAGATATAACAATAATTAAAAGTATTAGTATAAAGTGAGTTTTTGTAGTTTATTAACATAAAAAATAGAGACAACTTTTGTCATCTCTATTTTTAAAAATTATTTTATGATACAAATCCTCTATAAATCATGATTGTTAATATGATTCCCATGATTACTCTGTATATTGCAAATACTTTCATTGGCTTTTTCTTTAAGTAAGCTATAAACTTATCTATTACAACTAATGATACAATAAATGCTACTATGAAACCTATTATAAGCGCTGTCCAATATGTAGAATTCATTATACTATAATCAAATTGTAAAAGGTCCATTGCTGATGAACCAACCATAGCTGGAATTGCTAAGAAGAATGTAAATTCAGTTGCAACTGTTGTACTAAAACCAGCAACCCATCCCCCCATGATTGTAGAAGCACTTCTTGACATTCCTGGCCACATAGCTAGACATTGGAATATACCAACTAAAAATGACTGTTTGTATGAAATTTCATCAACACTATTGATGACTTTTCTTGATGGTTTCTTTCTATACCATGATTCTATTACTAATAATAAAACACCTCCAACTACAAAAGCAATTCCAACAGCTTTAACTGTGAATAACCCTTTTATAGAATCGTAAAATGTAAGTCCACAAATCATAGCAGGAATACTTCCAAGTATTACATTAATTCCAAACTTAAAACCTGTTTCTGATTTTTTCATTTGTATTTTATTTTTAGTAAAGAAAGCAATTATATAACTTATAAATTCAACTATTGAACCAAATATTTTTTTTCTATAAAGTACAACTACTGCAAGAATTGCTCCAAGTTGAATAACAACTTCATACATACTAGAAAAATCAATATTTTCAGTCCCACGGAAATTTATAAGGTCACCTACTAATATCATATGTCCAGTTGATGATACAGGAACAAATTCTGTTAAACCCTCAACTATGGCAATTATTATCGCCTTAAAAATAAATAAAAAATCCATAATTTTACTCCTTATAATTAAACTTTGTAACGTTAATATTATACTAAATTTTTTTGTTTTATGACTAATATTAGTAATTAATTCAATAAATTTTAATTAATTATACTTATTAAATGCTTTTTAAATATAAAAAAGCAATTCTCACCATATTAATTATAGTTGAATTGCTTTTTTAAAATTAAACCATTATTTCTGATATAATTTCATTTTTAATTTTTTCTTTGTTAGGAACATAAGATTTTAAAACTTCTAAATTCCCTTCTATAATATATTCTCCAAGTGAAGCTGGAATAAATATACTATCACCTTTAGTTATTTCAATAGAAGAGGCTTGAGTTTTTATTAATCCATTTCCTTCTACACATGTAAAGATATAAAATCTTTCTAAATCACTTTTTTCTTTACATATTCCATTTATAACATATTTCTCTAATGAAAAGTAATCACATACATTTAATATTGTTTTTGAATAACTTTCCTTATTTAAAGTTATTCCTCTTGATATTTTTCCTTCTAAAGTAAAATCAATACAATCCATAGCTTTTTCAACATGTATCTCTCTACCTCTATTGTAATCAAATACTCTATAAGTTGTATCACTATTTTGTTGAATTTCAGCTATAACCACACCCTCACCAATTGCATGAACAAGTCCACTATTAACAAAGAATACATCACCTTTTTTTACAGGAATTCTATTTAATAACTCCTCACAAGTTCCGTTATTAATAGCTGTTAAAAATTCCTCTTTAGTGCATCCATTGGTTCCAACAACTAAATTTGCTCCTTCAAATGCATCTACCACATACCAAGCTTCTGTTTTTCCTAAATCATTTTCTACCTTTAAACCGTATATATCATTTGGGTGAACCTGTACCGATAATTTATCATTAGCATTTATAAGTTTTACTAGTAAAGGAAATCTTTCTTTGTCTATTTCCGTTCCTAGTAGTAGATCACCTTTTAAATTTATTAAATCTTTAAAGTCCATACCTTTAAATTCACCATTAGATATTACACTCATTCCATTATCATGACAAGCAACATCCCAACTTTCACCAATCATACCTTCTGGCATATTATTTCTGAAAGATTCAAAGTCTCTTCCTCCCCAAATTTTATCATAGTATATATTTTCGAACTTTATTGGATACATAATAATCCCCCTCTTATCTCAATGTAATTAGTAAATATTACAAGTCTATTTTACTAATTTTGTCTTTTTCTGTCTATTCAATTTATTAATGTTCACAATTTCATAACTTATGTATAATTAAAAATATACATTATTAATATATTGGTAAATTAATATGTTTATGATATACTATAAATATTGTTTTGATGATTATTTTTATGGCATTTTATAGCAATAATTTATAATAAATGACTTTTAAGGTGGTGTTTAAAATGGGTATTAAGTCTATTTTTGCAATAATAGTAACAAAGGTTGCTAAATTTTTAGCAGTAAAAATATTTAAAGGTGGAAGTAGTTTCCCAGGGAAAGTAGCTTTAAAATTGGATAGTAATATTTTAAATTCAGTTTCAAAAAATTATAAAGTTATTTTAGTAACAGGAACTAATGGTAAAACTACAACTACTTCTATGATTTATAATGTTTTAAAAGAAAATAATTTTAATGTTATTACCAATAGTACTGGTGCAAATATGTATGCTGGTATAGTTGGTACATTTGTAGATAATTATAAATTTTCTGATAATGAAACTAAGTATGCAGTAATTGAAGTAGATGAGGCAAATGTAAAATTTATAACTGAGCATCTTACTCCAGAAGTAATAACTGTAACAAATTTATTTAGGGATCAACTTGATAGATATGGGGAAGTTTATACTACATTAAATAAAATTTTAGAAGGTGTTAAAAAAGCTCCAAGTACAACCTTACTTTTAAATGGTGATGAATCATTATTAGTAAATCTAGATGTACCAAATCCTACAAAATATTATGGATTTAATGTTGATCCAACTAATAATTCACAAGTTGAGACTAATGCAGATGCTAAATTCTGCAAATTCTGTCAACATTCTTATGAATATAATTTTATTACTTATAATCATTTAGGTGATTTTTATTGTCCAAATTGCGGTTTTAAAAGACCAAATTTAGATTTTGCAGTAAATGAAATTTTAGAATTAACACCAGATGGTTCTAAAATCAAAATAAATAATTCTATTTTCACAGTAACTCAATCTGGGCTTTATAATATTTATAATGCAATTTGTGCTTATGGAATTGCAAAAGAATTTGATATTAAAGATTCAATAATAGAAGATTCATTTACAAAACAAAACTCAAGTTTTGGTAGACAAGAAAGTTTAAATATAAATGGTAAAGATGTTAAGATAATTCTTGTTAAAAATCCAGCTGGTTATAATCAAGCTTTAGACACTTTATGTCTTAACACAAGTTCATTCTCTACTGCTTTCTTATTAAATGATAAATATGCAGATGGAAGAGATGTGTCATGGCTTTGGGATGTTAATTTCGAAAAATTAACAAGTATGGATATAAAAGAAGTTTTAGTGTCAGGTGTCAGAAAATATGATATGGCGGTTAGATTAAAAGTAGCTGGACTTGATCCTACTACATTTAAAATATCAGATGATTTTGAAAAATTAACAAATGATATAACTAATTGTACTGAAGAAAAAATATATGTTTTAGCAACTTATACTGCTATGATTGATTTTAGAAAATATTTACACTCAAAAGGCTTTATAGAAAAGCTTTGGTAAGTAAAGATAGGAAGGTGTTTTTATGGAATTAAATATATGTCATTTATATCCTGATTTATTAAATTCATATGGTGATATTGGAAATATACTTGTATTAAAATATAGAGCTAAGGCTAGAGGCATAAATGTAAATATAATTAATGTATCTTTAAATGATACTTTTGATAAAGATAAATATGATATTGCTTTATTTGGTGGTGGACAAGATTTTGAGCAATCAATTGTTTCAAAAGATCTTGTAAGCAAAAGAGATGCTATTAAAGATTATATAGAAGATGGAAGAGTTTTCATTGCTATATGTGGTGGATACCAACTTTTAGGTAAATATTATCTAACTCCTGATAATCAAAAAATCCCTGGACTTGATATATTAAACTTATATACTGAAGCTGGTGATGTTAGATTTATAGGAAATAATGTAGTTTATAATGAAGATTTAAATGAAACATATGTTGGTTTTGAAAATCATTCTGGAAGAACTTATCTTGGAGAAGGATTAAAGCCAATAGGTAAAGCTATAGCTGGTTATGGAAATAATGGCTCAGATGGTTATGAAGGTTGTCTATATAAAAATACTATAGGAACTTATTGTCATGGATGCTTATTATCCAAAAACCCTGAAATTGCTGATAGACTTTTAAAGGCAGCTTTAGAAAATAAATATGGTGAAGTTTCATTAACTCCATTAGATAATTCTATTGAATTAATGGCTAAAGAGCATATTATAAATACAAATAAAAATGAAAGTAAATAAAATAAAAAGGAGATAAATTCATATAAAGAATTTATCTTCTTTTTATTCCTAGAAATTTAATTAATAAAATTATAATAATGAAAGCTAAACAGGTTAAAGCTATATAAATAATATACATGAATATATCTTTTAATGTAATTCCTGTATTTGCAAAAAAAGTATTAATAATATGATATATATAATGTATTATAAATATTGATATGCATACTCCACCTCCGATACTCGAAGCTAGCACACCTTCTTTAATTTTTTTTATAAATGATAGAATACTCAAAATAAGAAATGTTA
>JBOGAY010000335.1:0-3198 GCA_051655925.1 Sarcina sp.
AGTATTATTTGTGGAATAGTTATTGGGATTATTGCAATTATTTTTGCAGGGGATATAGCAAAACTTCTAGGAGCGAATACACAAACTTTTTTATATACTAAACAATATGTTATAGCTTTGTTTGCGGGTGGATTTACTATAGTATTAAATTTCGTATTAGAGCAATTAGTGAGAGCAGAAGGAGCATCTAAAGAATCAATGTATGGTGTTGTTGTAAGTTCACTTGCTAGTTTAGTATTAGATCCTTTACTTATTTTATATTTTGATTTTAATGTTATGGGAGCAGCAATTGCAACAGTTTTAGCTAATCTTGCAGCAGTTAGTTATTACATATATTATTTAGAAAAGAAAAGTGCAAATTTAAGTGGATTTTTAAAACATTATAAAATTTCACTATCTGATAGATTAGAAATTTACAAAGTTGGAATTGGAGAGTTGTTCCAAGCAGTATTTTTACTTATAGTATCTATACTTATGAATAATTTTGCTATTGAATATGGAGATAATGTTGTTACTGGTTTTGGAATAGCACTTAGAATTACTCAAGTACCAGAGTTCTTAGCAATGGGAGTTTTCTTAGGACTTATACCTTTATTTGCTTATAATTTTTCAGCTAAGAATATTAAAAGATTTAATGAAGCATTAAAACATGCAATGTTATATATAGGGATTATTCTTGTTGTATTTTGTTCTATAACTTTTATTTTAAGAGATTATATTATAAAAATATTTACTAATAGTCCAGCTGTTATAGAGGTTGGAATATATATTTTAGCAGTTATGCTTATAGCATCATTATTTAATGGATTTACAGGATTATTTATTAGTATATTTCAAGCTACAGGGCAAGGAGTTGAAACTATTGTTATGTCTACATTGCAAGCAACAGGTTATATAATAGCTATAATAGTTTTACATTATTTCTTTGGGCTTCATGGAATTATATGGTCAATGGCAGTTACAGAAATCATAATGTGTATTATTGGTGGTATACTATTTATAAGATTTAAAAGAAAAAAAGTTGATAAAGGAGCTAGATTATGATTATAGTTAGTGCTTGTTTGTGTGGTGAAAATTGTAAGTATAATGGTGGGAATAATAATAATGAGGTAGTTAAAAAATTTATAGAAAATAAGGAGGTTTTATATGTTTGTCCTGAGCAAATAGGAGGACTTTTAACACCTAGAAATCCAGCAGAAATAGTAGGATGTGCTAAAGGAGTTTTAAATGGTGAAGATAAAATAATTTCTAATGAAGGAAAAGACGTAACTTTTGAATTTTTAAAGGGAGCAAGAGAAGTTTTAAAAATAGCAAAAGATAAAAATGTAAAGCTTGCTATTTTAAAAGCAAAAAGTCCTTCGTGTGGCAAAGGATTAATTTATGATGGAACTTTTACAGGTCACAAAATTAAAGGAAATGGAGTAACTGCACAACTTTTAATAGATAATGGGGTAAAAGTTATAAATGAAGATGAATTCTAGGAAAATGACAAGATAAAGCATATAATACATACTATTGTAAATTTATGAGGAAAAATGATATAATAAATATAAAGACAACGGATTTAAGAAACATTTAAGTTAAGTACGAAGGAGGAAGTATTATGGAGAAAAGAATAGCTGCATTTTTTGATATCGATGGAACAATCTACAGAGAAGGATTAATAACAGAGGTATTTAAAAAAATAGTAAAATATGAATTAATTAAAGAAGAAAAGTGGGATAATGAAGTTAAGCCAGCTTTCTTAAAATGGGATAAACGTCAAGGAGACTATGATGAATATTTATTAAAGATGGTAGATATATATATAGATGCTATTAAAGGTCTTAAAAAATATCATATTGATCATATTGCAAGAAATGTAATTGAACAAAAAGGTGATAGAGTGTATACATTTACAAGAGAAAGAATTAAATGGCATAAAGAACAAGGTCACGTTGTTATAGCAATTTCAGGTTCACCAATAGAGCTTGTAAAAGAAATGGCTGGAAAGTACAACATGGATGATTTTAGAGGGACAATCTATAATATAGATGAAGAAGAAAAATATACAGGGGATATAACACCTATGTGGGATGCAGTAAGTAAGCAAAATGCTATAAGAGAATTAACAGAAAAGTATAATATAGATTTATCTGAAAGTTTTGCTTATGGCGATACATCAGGAGATTTCACAATGTTTAAAAATGTTGGACACCCTTATGCTATTAATCCAACAAGAGAGTTAATAGGTAAAGTTAAAGAACATAAAGAGATTGAAGATAAAATAAATGTAATTGTTGAGAGAAAAGATGTTACTTATAAAATTGATTTAGATACAGTAGAAATTATATAAATATAGATTTAATAGATGGAGGTTTTACCACCATCTATTTTTTTATTATTATTTTGAATAATTATAAGACCTTTTGTTAAGACTAATTGACAGATACTTTATCAGGAGGAATTTAATTTATGGAAAACTTAAATATTGAAAAAAGAGTAAAACACACTCATCACGAGGCTAGAAAAACAAGAAGGTGTGGAAAAATTCCAGGTGTGTTATATGGAAAGGCTATCGAAAATACACTAATAGAAGTAGGTGCAATTGAGTTAAATCAATATATTTTACAAGAAGGAATAAATAGTGTTGTAGATGTTACTTTAGATGGGAAATCACATAAAACACTTATAAAAGAAGTGCAAAGAGACCCTATAACAAGAAAAATTATACATGTAGATTTAGAGGAAGTAGATGCTCATAAAAAAGTTACTGCAAATGTTCCAGTAAGTTTTACAGGAGAAGAACAACTTATAAAGCATGGGGTAGTGCTTCAAAAACAAAAAGATAATATAAAAGTTAAATGCGAAGCTGATTCTATACCTAAAACTATTAATATAGATGTAGCAAAAGCAAAAGTAGGGGATAACTTCAAAATTTCAGATGTTGAATTTGCAAGCGAAATTTCTATAATGGATAGTTTAGATAGCGTTATTGCAACAGTAAGTTTTGAACAAAAAAGACAAGAGATAGTAACAACAGAGACAGAGGAAGCTTAATAAAAAAAGGATATCTTGACATAAAGTGTACCCTTAGTCAAGGACATTTTAAAAAAAGACCTTAATAGTCTAAAGATAAAAGGTGATTTCGGTATTGAACCGGAGTCATCTTTTTTAAATTCCACTGTGGTCTATAATTATTGTAATAATCCATATAAT
>JBOGAY010000336.1:0-2783 GCA_051655925.1 Sarcina sp.
GGAACAGATGTTAGAAAGATTACACTAAAGCCAAGTGATTCTTATGTTTTAGTTGAGAAAAATGATTTTTTTGTAGAGAGTGAAAAGTTTAAAGAACTATTTTTAAGAGATCTATATATAGATCAAGAGAACTCAAGTGTTTCAATGAGACTTAACTTTGAAACATCAGCAGATATTGCAGCATATTTAGAAAATGTAAAAGATGGGTTAATTGATGCAGAAAATGCTGGCGAGATTATGTTTACAAGTGAAAAAACTCTATTTGATGTGGGATATATGAGATTTGATATCCAAGGAGTTTTAAACAAGGCTGGAAAAGATTCTGAAGATAGAAAAATGGAAACTGATTGGACAGGAGATTTAGAATATCAAGGTCCACTTCTTTATGGAGAGTTTACAGGATCTTATGACGTGAGAAATAGTGAACTTGGAAATATGGGTTTATACTATCCTGATATCTATAAAAATCACTCTTTAAAAATAGAAAATAATGGAAGAGGAGGAGCTAGAGAGTGGGGAGCAAGCTTTAGAAAAGAGCGAGGATACTACATTAAAGGTAAAAACTATGTGATTCGTGAAACAGTTCCTATCGGAAGTAAGGTGGAACTGTTATATTTAGGATTTCCCATTGATGTAAAAGATGCTGTGGATGGAACTATAGAGTTTGATAACTCAGAGATACAAGAGAATAGACGTTATACTTTAAGAGTTTATCAGCCAGATGGAAGAATTTATACAATAGATATAGATACTGCTGCAAACTACTTTCAACAAAACAAAGGAGAGACAGAGTATGATATATCCTTTCGTGAAGTGAATCAATATGATAGATATTCTATAAAAGCCAACCTATATCATGGTATCACTCAAAATTTAACTTTAGGGTTAGGGTATGTCCATGAACCAGAGAATGTTGGAGATAATACAATTGAGTATTTAGAACATATTAGAGGAGAGGTTGTATACAGTAACTATATCTATAGATTTCCATATACTTTAGTTCTTGGAACAGAACGTGCATTAAATACAGATGTGGTTAATGAAGATGGAAGTAGTAATAAAGATAGATATTCATACGATGGAACATTTCAAATTGATATAAAAGATTTTAGATTTGTAGTTGATGGAGCTAACTATGGAAAATATTTTGACGAAAAGTTTAAAGAGAGCTATTCAATTACATATAATCCAACAGGAATTTTTCAAATTAATTATGAGTGGAACAAAACAAAATATAATATAGATGAAAAAGATGATAATGATGAAAATGTTGGATTAAATATCAGTAAAGGATGGGAAGACTTTTTATTTACTTTTGATTATAATAAGTCTCTAAAGCAAGAGGACAGTTATGAGGTTAATATGTATTACAATGGATTTAAAAAATATAATGTACAATTAACAAACTACTGGCTAGAGGATGGAGAAGATTTAGAAACAACTTTAAGACTTACAAATAAAAATATCTTTAGTATATTTGATTACTCATTGGAGTTTGGATATTCAGAATCATATAAAGAAAAATTTACATTTAGATTTACTTTAGATTATGATAACTGGTTTAGAAGTGAAGTTAATTTTGATGAAACAGGAGCTCAAAGATATTCTGCTGGTATAAATAGAGTTGTGGATTTGAAAAATATTAGAAAGCCACTAGAGAGCATTGATAGTACTAGAGTTAAAGTTGTAACTTTTTTAGATAAAAATGATAATGGTATTATAGATTCTAATGAAGAAAGAGTGGACTATGTAGCTGTAAAAATTGGAGACCAAGAGATAGATACAGATGAAAATGGAGAAGCTATGTTCTTTGGAGTTCCTAATAAAATAGTTTATGATATGAAACCAACAATTAGAAAACCATCGTATACAATTGGAGATACAAAAATTAAAATTTTAGGGCAACAAGTTGGAACAGTTGTTGCACATATTCCTATAAAACCTATGGTTACTATAGTTGGAGATATTGAAGTAGATGAAAGTTTAAATTTAAATACTAAAGAAAAAGAGGAGTTATTTGAAAATGTACTGATAAAAGTTATAAATGAGAAAGGAAAACTAGTGGAGTATTTAAATCCCGAAAATGATGGAACATTTGAAGTTAGTGGACTATATGCTAGAAAGTATATGTTACAAGTTGAATATATAGGTGTGGATAATAAAGCCAGAAAGATCACTGAAAATGTAGTGTTGGGGTACTATGATGATAGAGAGAACAGGTTTATTATCCACTTAGATAGAGATAAATTAACACTTAAACAGATATTCTTAAGTGAAGGAGGTAAATATGAAAAGATTATTAGCTCTAGTTCTAACTCTTCTAAGTTGTAATATATTAGCAGAGGATTTAATTCATAGACCAACTATTTTACCTCTTTTACCAGAAGATTATGAAAATCAGCCAAATCTTTTACCAGCAATTCCTCTTATTCCAGCTCTTCCTGATGAAGAATCCACAAATGACAATAGTGGAGAGGAAGTGAAGTGGAAGCTAGAAGATTCATACACGATAAACTTAGATACAAAAGTACAAGTTGTTGTACCGTTAGAGATTATAACAGATGTGGATATAAAAGCACTCATTATAGATGATGAACAGGTTACAATACCTTTTGAATTAGAGATGAATAAAGAGCCTAATAAGCAAAATTTCTATGTTTTAAACTATAGCGAAACAGAGATAGATATAGATGGAGATGGGACTGTAGATACATTTATCTACTCACCTAAGTATATAAACAAAAAATTAGTTAAAGATAACTATTTATATATTGATGGTAAAA
>JBOGAY010000337.1:0-9071 GCA_051655925.1 Sarcina sp.
AGCAAGGAGCTTAAAAGAGTGCCTTATAATACAATTAAGAAAGAAAAAGATACTAAATGATATAGCTCAAAACATGATAGAAAATCATTTAGAAGATATAGCAGACAATAAATATCAGGCGATTGCTAAAAAACTTAAAATAAGTGTACAAGAAGCACAAAATTATGGTGACATAATAAAAGGTTTAGAACCAAAACCAGCAAGAGGATTTTATACTGGTGAAGAAGTGAAATTTGTAGTTCCTGATGCAGAAATAAGAAAAATTGATGGAGAGTATTTTATTATTATGAATAATAAAGTTATACCAACACTTTCAATAAATCCGATTTATAATGAAGTTTTAAATGAGGACGATAAAAATGCAAAAGAGTATGTAAAAGAAAAAATGAATAAGGCAATGTTCTTAATAAAAAGTATAGAACAAAGAAAGTCTACTCTTTATAAGGTGCTAGAAAAAATATTAGAGTTTCAAAGAGGATTCTTTGAACATGGTAAAAAAGCATTAAAACCTATGACATTAAAACAAATTGCGGAAGCAATAGATATGCATGAGTCAACAGTATCAAGAGCTATAAGGGAAAAATATATATTAACTTCTTTTGGAACAATAAAGATTAAAGATTTATTTGTTTCAGGGTTACAAAATAGTACAGCAGCCAATTCATCAGTTGAAGATGAAGATGTAACAGTTACTAATATAAAAAGACAAATTGAAATAATCATAAATCAAGAAGATAAGAAGAAACCTTTATCGGATCAAATAATTGCAAATAAGCTTTCAGAGCAAGATATAAAAATATCAAGAAGAACTGTAGCTAAGTACAGAGAAGATATAGGTATTAAATCATCAAGTAAAAGGAAGAGATTTTGATAAATTAGTAATAAAAAAAGAAATTTTTAATAATAATAAGAGTGTAGTGAAAAAACACTCTTATTTTTTTAGTTATGTCACGAAAGTTCATAATTTTTTAACAAAAAAATATATAAAATAAAGATGAAAATACTTTTAATTTAGTAACTAATAGTTTATAATAAGCTTGTGGGACAAAAAAGTTTCAAGTGGGACTTTAAAAGACCAAAGGAGCTGTTTAACTTGCATAAAATTTTAAATTTGCAAAAAAAAATTGTTCCAGAACTTGTAGAGGTTTTAGAAAAAAGATATTCAATTTTAAGAACAATTAATTATAATGCACCTATCGGAAGAAGGATGCTTGCTAATAAATTAGACTTAGGAGAGAGAATTGTAAGGACTGAGGTTAATTTCTTGAAAGATCAAAATCTTATAGAAATAAGTACCCCGGGGATGACTGTAACAAGCGAAGGAATTAAAATTTTAGATGATCTTAAATGGTTTATTCATGAACTTAAAGGATTATCTCAAGTAGAAGGAAAAGTAAAAGAATTACTAAAAGTAAGAAAAGTTATAGTAATTCCAGGGAATGTCCAACAAGATATTAGTATATTGCCTGACTTGGGTAAAGCAGCATCTGCCTATACAAGCAAAACTGTTAGAAATAATGATATTATAGCTCTTACCGGTGGTAGTGCAGTAAAAGAAGTTGTAGACAGTTTTAATAAAATACAAAATTTACAAGGCATACTAGTTGTTCCAGCAAGAGGTGGTATGGGTAAGAAGGTTGAAACGCAAGCTAATACATTAGCAGCAAGCCTAGCTCAAAAATTAAAAGGCTCTTACAGAATGCTTCATATACCAGAAAACATAAATAGTGAAATACTTAAAACTTTATATCAGCAAGATGATATAAAAGATGTAATTAAGTTAATTCACTCAGCTAATATTCTTATTTATGGAATTGGTAGAGCTGATAAAATGGTATTAAAAAGAGGAATGTCAAAAGAACTACAAGAAGAAATTCTAAGTAGTGGTGCTGTAGGAGAAGCTTTTGGATGTTACTTTGATGAAAATTCAAACATAATATCAGTATGTGTTTCGCCAGGTATAGATATTAAGTCACTTGACAATGTAAGAGAAGAAATTGCTGTTGCAGGTGGAGATGATAAAGTTGAAGCTATAATTGCTACATTATACAATAATAGTAAAGCAGTTTTGGTGACAGATGAATGTGCCGCAGAAAAAATAATAGAACTTTTAAAAAAATAATAAGCTAAAAAGATTTTAAGAAAAATTAATTCAATTCTTAAAACTTAAAATATATATTTTATATATATACCATATTAGGAGGTATTTAGTTATGGCAAGAGTAGCGATAAATGGATTTGGTAGAATAGGAAGATTAGCATTAAGATTAATGATTGATAACCCTGAGTTTGAGGTTGTTGCAATCAACGATTTAACAGATGCTAAAACATTAGCACACTTATTTAAATATGATTCAGCACAAGGAAGATTCAATGGAAACATCGAAGTTAAAGAAGGTGGATTCGTAGTTAACGGAAAAGAGATCAAAGTTGTTGCAGACAGAGATCCTAAAAACTTACCATGGGGAGAATTAAACGTAGACGTAGTATTAGAGTGTACAGGATTCTTCGCATCAAAAGAGAAAGCATCAGCTCACTTAGAAGCTGGAGCTAAAAAAGTTGTTATCTCAGCACCAGCTGGAAACGACGTTCCAACAGTAGTTTACAATGTAAACCACGATATATTAAAAGCTGAAGATAAAGTAATCTCAGGTGCTTCATGTACAACAAACTGTTTAGCTCCAATGGCTAAAGTATTAAACGATCAATTTGGATTAAAAGAAGGATTTATGACAACAATCCACGCTTACACAAACGATCAAAACACACTTGATGCTCCACACGGAAAAGGTGATTTAAGAAGAGGTAGAGCTGCTGCTGCAAGTATCGTACCTAACTCAACAGGAGCTGCTAAAGCTATCGGATTAGTTATCCCAGAATTAGCTGGTAAATTAGACGGAAACGCTCAAAGAGTTCCAGTTATCACAGGATCATTAACAGAGTTAGTTTGTGTATTAAACAAAAACGTAACAGTTGAAGAAGTTAATGCTGCAATGAAAGCTGCTGCTAACGAATCATTCGGATACACAGAAGATCAAATCGTATCAACTGACGTAATCGGAATTTCATTCGGATCATTATTCGATGGTACACAAACAAAAATAATGGAAGTAAATGGTGAGCAATTAGTTAAAGTTGCTTCATGGTATGATAACGAAATGTCATACACAAACCAATTAGTAAGAACATTAAAATTCGTTGTTTCTAAGTAATTTAGAAAATTGAATATTACTAATAAATAAAGAAGGAGGCCTGGTTTTGTAGTTAAGACTATAAGCCAGGTCTTTTTTTATAAAGTCTATTTTATGCTATAAATTATATTTTAAAAAATTTTAAGAGGTGAACAGTATGAACTTCAATAAGAAAACAATAGAAGATGTACAAGTAAAAGGTAAAAAAGTATTAGTAAGATGTGATTTTAACGTGCCATTAAAAGATGGTGTTATAACAGATGAAAATAGATTAGTAGGTGCTATGCCAACAATCAAATACTTAGTTGGAAATGGAGCTAAAGTAATACTTTGCTCACATATGGGTAAACCAAAAGGTGAAGCTAAACCAGAATTCTCATTAGCACCAGTTGCTAAAAGATTAAGTGAAATGCTTGGTAAAGAAGTAGTATTTGCTGCTGATGATATAGTTGTTGGAGAAAATGCTAAAAAAGCTGTAGCTGAAATGAACGATGGAGATGTTGTTTTATTAGAAAACACAAGGTTTAGAAAAGAAGAAACTAAGAACGGAGAAGAATTCTCAAAAGAGTTAGCTAGTCTTGCTGAAATGTTCGTTAATGATGCTTTCGGAACAGCTCACAGAGCTCACTGTTCAACAGTAGGTGTTACTGAGTACCTTAACCCAGCAGTATGTGGATATTTAATTCAAAAAGAACTTGATTTCTTAGGAAATGCTGTAGAATCACCAGTTAGACCATTTGTTGCTATACTTGGTGGAGCTAAAGTTTCAGATAAAATCAATGTTATTAACAACTTATTAGAAAAAGTTGATACATTAATTATTGGTGGAGGAATGGCTTATACATTCTTAAAAGCTCAAGGATTCACAGTTGGAAGTTCACTTGTAGAGGAAGACAAAGTTGAATATGCTAAAGAAATGTTAGCTAAAGCTGAAACTAAAGGTGTTAAATTATTATTACCTGTAGATCACAGAGTAGCAGCTGAATTCAAAGATGTAGAAGCAGTTGTAACAGCTGATCAAAACATTGAAGCAGGATTTATGGGACTTGATATTGGACCTAAGTCAGAAGAGTTATTCGCAAACGCTGTTAAAGAAGCTAAAACAGTTATCTGGAACGGACCAATGGGAGTATTCGAATTCGAAAACTTTAATAAAGGTACAATAGCTGTTGCTAAAGCTATGGCAGATTCAGATGCTACAACAATAATCGGTGGTGGAGATTCAGCTGCTGCTGTTAATATCTTAGGATTCGGAGATAAAATGTCACACATCTCAACAGGTGGTGGAGCATCACTTGAATTCTTAGAAGGTAAAGTATTACCAGGAATCGATGCTTTAAACAACTAATTTTAGTTTTTTATTCGAAAAGATTTTATATATAATAGATTGAAGTATTAAAGTATAGTAAGACTTCTTATTTATAAGGAAGTCTTACTTAGTTAAAAAAATAAATTTTACAAATAATTATGAGGTGAATATAATGAGAACTCCAATTATCGCAGGAAACTGGAAAATGAACTACACAGCTGATAAAGCAGTAGAAGTAGTAAAAGAATTAATGCCATTAGTAAAGGATGCTAAATGTGACGTAGTTATATGTCCAACATTCGTATGCTTAGATGCAGTTAAAAAAGCAGTAGCAGGATCAAATGTTAAAGTGGGTGCACAAAACATGCACTTTGAACAAACAGGAGCTTTCACAGGTGAAGTTTCAGCTGAAATGTTAGAGCAAATGGGAATAGATTATGTTATTTTAGGACACAGTGAGAGAAGAGCTTACTTCAACGAAACAGATGAAGCTATCAAAATGAAAATAGCTGCTGCGTTTGCTCATAATATAACACCAATAGTTTGTTACGGAGAAAGCTTAGAAGATAGAGAAGCTGGAACAACAAACAAAGTTATTGATGCACAAATCAAAGTAAGCATGGCTGGTCTTACAGATGAGCAAGCTGCTAAAGTTGTTATAGCTTACGAGCCAATCTGGGCTATTGGAACAGGAAAAACAGCTACATCAGAGCAAGCTAATGAAACAATAGCTGCAATTAGAGGAATGGTTGCAGAAATGTACGGACAAGAAGTTGCTAACAAAGTAAGAATCCAATACGGTGGATCAGTTAAACCTAACACAATTAAAGAGCAAATGGGTATGTCAGATATCGATGGAGCTTTAGTTGGTGGAGCTAGCTTAGTAGCATCAGATTTCTCACAAATAGTTAACTTCTAATTTTTAAAATTTAAAAGTTATATTTTAGAGAGAATGGAATAAACAATAGTATGGGTAATTGAGAATGGTTATCCATTACTATTGTTTTTCTTTTAAAAAAGTATTATAATATAAGTATGAAATATGAATAAAAAACTTGTTTTAAGTTTTAGAATAAAGAAAAGATATTAAAGATTTTATTTATAAAAGTGTACAAACAAATACATAACTATAGATAGAATAAAAATAGTTTGGAGGGGAAATTATATGAATAAAAAACCAGTAATGTTAATGATATTAGATGGAATGGGAGTTACACAGCCAGGTGATGGGAATGCTGTTGCAGCTGCTAATAAACCAAATTTAGATAGATTAATGGCTAAATACCCAGTTTCAAAACTTGATGCTTCAGGAATGCAAGTTGGTCTTCCAGGTGGGCAAATGGGTAACTCAGAGGTTGGTCATTTAAATATAGGAACAGGAAGAATTATTTATCAAGAGCTTACAAGAATAACAAAAGCTATTGCTGATGGTGATTTCTTTGAAAATGCAGCATTATTAGATGCAGTTAAAAATGCTAAAGAAAATGACAAAGCATTACATTTCATGGGATTATTATCAAGTGGTGGAGTTCATTCACATATTGATCATTTAAAAGGATTATTACAACTTGCTAAAAGAAATGAAATTTCAAAAGTTTATGTTCATGCTTTCATGGATGGAAGAGATGTTGCTCCAGGATCAGGTAAAGCATTTATAGAAGAAATTGAAACAGCTATGAAAGAAATCGGAACTGGAGAAATAGCTTCAGTAAGTGGTAGATACTATGCAATGGATAGAGATAATAGATGGGATAGAGTAGAACTTGCTTACAATGCTATTGTTAAAGGTGAAGGAGAGAAAGCTTCATCAGCTATCGAGGCTATTGAGGCTTCATACCACGATAATAAAACAGATGAATTCGTATTACCAACAGTAATTATGAATGGTGAAGCTCCAGTTGGAAATGTAAAAGCAGGAGATTCAGTAATATTCTTTAACTTTAGACCAGATAGAGCTAGAGAACTTACAAGAGCTATGGTAGATGTAGAATTTAATGGATTTGAAAGAGAATTAGTTAAAACTAAATTTGTATGTATGACTCAATATGATGCTACAATCGCAAATGTTGAAGTAGCTTATAAACCAGAATCACATACAAATACATTTGGTGAAGTCTTAGCAGCTAAAGGTCTTAAGCAATTAAGAGCTGCTGAAACAGAAAAATATGCTCACGTAACATTCTTCTTCAATGGTGGAGTTGAAACACCAAATGAAGGTGAAGATAGATTACTTGTACCATCACCAAAGGTTGCAACATATGATTTACAACCAGAAATGAATGCTCCAGAATTAACAGATAAGTTAATTGAGCAAATTAATGCTAATAAATATGATGTTATCATTGTTAACTATGCAAATCCTGATATGGTTGGACATACAGGAGTTATGGAAGCTGCAGTTAAGGCTGTAGAAGCTGTAGATACATGTGTTGGAAGAATAGCTGATGCTATTTTAGCTCATGATGGAACATTATTCATAACAGCTGACCATGGAAATGCAGAAGTTATGATAGATTATTCAAATGGTAATCCAATGACAGCTCATACAACTAATCTTGTACCATTCTACTGGATTTCAAACCAATCAGAAGGTAAGAAGTTAGCTAATGGAAAACTTGCTGACATAGCTCCATGCATGTTAGAAGTTTTAGGAGTAGAGAAACCAGCTGAAATGACAGGTGAAACACTATTAAATAAATAATTAATTTAAAGGACTGATAATTTCAGTCCTTTTTATATTTAAATAGTTTTAATAAAGGCTGAAAAATTCTCAGAGTAGAATTACTCAAGGTTTATGTATGCATAAATATGGAATTTTTATTGTCAAAGTTAAAAAAATATAATAGTATAGATATGAGGTGACTATATGGATAAAATTTTAGTATCAAAGCTAATAGGGAAAAATAATGCGATAATATTAGAAGATCAAATATATAACCTTAGAGATATACTTGATTGCTTTAGAATGAACATAATAACAGGTGAGAAAATAAAGGGAACTGAAATGCTTATGTCTAAGAATAGGTTAAGTGAAATAAATAATATAATAGAACCTATGATTAAAGTTTTAGATGAACTTGTAGGTTATACTAATAGTAAAAAATATTTAGATAAATATTTAAAAGATTTGAATACTAATATTTTAGAACTTATTAAAGCGATAGGATTTAAAGAAGAAAAAGATTTTATTTATTATACTAATTTATGTATGGATTTTGTTATAAAATATTAAATTTATTTAGTAAACTAGCATTTAAGAGTGCTAGTTTATTTTTTATATAGATCTTTAATTAGGATAAATTCAACTTATAGTGTAGAATATTAAGGAATAAAACAAAAGAGAGGTGAATTTTAGTGAAGTTAGAAGTTAGATATTTAGATAAAAACTTAACTAGAATGGAAAAAATAGAAAAAGGTGATTTAATAGACCTTAGAGCCAGTACAATCTCTGTTAATGGAGCAGAAAGAACTTTCCCTTGTGAATATAAAATGGGAGATGTAGTTTTTGTTAAGTTAGGGTTTGCTATGAAACTTCCAAAAGGATATAAGGCTAATGTTTATCCAAGAAGCAGTACGTTTAAAAATTATGGTCTTATAATGACAAATTCAGTTGGGCAGATAGATAATTCCTTTAATGGAAATGAAGATCAATGGTGTGCTATGTTTGCATGCTTGAAAGATGGAAAAATGAATTATGATGATAGAATTCTTCAATTTGATGTAGTTAGAACAACTATGGATGATGTTGAATTTGATTTTGTTGAGGACCTTGGAACTTCTGAGAATAGAGGGGGATATGGTTCAACAGGAACAAAATAAAAAGATGTCAATAAAGACATCTTAGGAAGTGCTGAAAAATCAGCACTTTTATTTTTTATTTTTTACTTTAGGTCTTGGCTTACCTTGATATTTAGCTTTTATTTTTCCATGCATACTTTCATATTTTACAGTTTTTGCAACTGCTATTAAGGATGTTGTAATATTTAAGGCTATAACTATTCCGATAGGAAGTACAGTTAATGTAAACCAAAGTTGTTGTAACATTGAATTTCCAATTCCAACAGCAACAATTATTCCAAAGTTGATAATGAAAGCTATAGTATGTAAAATTGGTGCAGATACATTATGAAACCAATTATAAAATACTTTAGATAATTTATTTCTAACTTTTAATTTACTTGTTAATACGAATAATGCACAAACGATTAGAAATGCTATTATTAGAGCTATGTTTTGTGACATTGAAACACCTCTTTTTTATTATATAGTATTGCTTTATACTATATATCATAATATAATTTTATAAAAAAATAAAATTTCAAATATATGGATGTGAATAGATATTCATTGAAAAATAATTTATAAATATCAATTTAATAATTAAAAAGTATATTTGTTTATAAATTTAAAAAAAGAAAAGCGATTTAAATAAATTAATAATATAATATTACTTTTTTATTAAATTTTAAGTTAATTTAATAAAAATATTTTAGGGGAGAGAAGATATGATATTTACAGGAAGTAAGATTATTTTAAGAAGTTATAAAAAAGAAGATCTGAAAAAAGCTTTA
>JBOGAY010000338.1:0-8102 GCA_051655925.1 Sarcina sp.
ACAAAGGATAAATTTTTAGATTTAATAAAAGATTTAGAGTTTTGTTATTATGAAACTTTTGAAACTGGAGATGTTAGGCCTGGAAGAGAAAAAGAAAGATGGCTTAATGTAATTTTGAAAAAGGGATAAAACTTTAGAAGGAATTAAAAGTTTTAGAATAAAGGTATATTTTATATAGAATATGCAGTATTAAATCTAGTGAAAACAAGAGTTTAAAAGCTCTTGTTTTTTTGTTTTTGATATAAAAATGTGATAAAATGAATCGTGAAATTTTATTATTTTTATAAAGAAGATATAGAAAATAAATATATAGAAATTAATTTAAGAGCTTATTATGTAGATTTAAATTATCAAAAATAATATTTATTAATAAGCAGATATTTTGGAGGAGTAAGATGATTTTAGAAGGAGAATTTTTTAAAGTAAAAAAACACGAGTATAATGAAAAAACGTTAGCATGTATTAAAAAATCAGTAGAAAAACTTTCTGAAATAGAAGATAAACCATTAATGATGTTAGGAAAAATCCAAAGTGGAAAAACTAAATCTTTTATAGGAGTTGTATCATTAAGTTTTGATAATGGATATGATTTAGCTGTTATTTTAACTAAAAATTCAAATGCACTTGCAAAACAAACTGTTGCAAGAATGAAACAAGAGTTTTCTGAATTTTTAGAGGAAGATAGTGTTGAAATATTTGACATAATGAATGCGTCGCCTAATATGACTAAATTTGAATTAGAAAAAAAACTTATAATTGTTGTAAAAAAAGAAAAAAATAATTTACCTAGACTGATGGATTTTATTCAAACTTATTCTCTAGCTCAAAATAAAAAATGTTTAATTATAGATGATGAAGCTGATTTTGTGAGTGTTGGATATGATAAAAACAAAGAAACGGAAGAGTTTGATTTAAGAAAAATAGCAGCTCAAATTAATGAGTTAAAAATTCAGACAGAATGTAAATTTATTCAAGTAACTGCAACTCCATATTCCTTATATCTTCAACCTGAAAATATAAATCTTGGGAATGAGATAGAAATAAAACCAGTGAAACCTCATGAAACAGTTTTAGTTCCATCTGGTGAAGGATATATAGGTGGAGAATATTATTTTGATAGAGAAAAAAATCCTTTAGGGGAATATTTGTTTCATGCAATAGAAGAATCCGAGTTAGGAATACTTAAAAATAGTGATCGTAGAAAATATAAAGAAGAGGAAGGTTTAACAAGTGATAAAATAATAGGATTAAGGACAGCTATTTTAAATTTTATAACAGGAGGCTGTATTAGAATTCTCCAAAATGGAGGAAATCCTAGAGGAAAAAGTAATAAATTTAGCTTTATAATTCATACTGAAATTTCTAAATCTTCTCATACAAGACAGGAGAATATAATAGAAGAGTTATTATTACAATTAAAAAACGAAGCTCAAAAAAAAGATACATCTTTATTAGATAAATTTATTGAAAATAGTTATTTTAATATGATTCAATCTGTAGAAAAATACGGATTTGAAATTCCATCTTTAGATGAAGTTATAGGTTATGTAAAAACAGCTATAAAAAATGAATGGTTAAGTAAGGTAATTGTTAATTCAGAAAATGATATAAATACTTTATTAGATGACGATGGACAATTAAGATTACGGACACCTTTAAATATATTTATTGGTGGGCAAATACTAGATAGAGGAATTACAATAAATAATTTAATTGGATTTTATTATGGACGAAACCCAAATAAAATGCAGCAAGATACAGTTTTACAGCATTCAAGAATGTATGGTTATAGAAGTGAAAAAGACTTGGCTGTTACAAGGTTTTATACAACTAAAAATTTATATGAAAAAATGTCTCAAATAAATGATTTTGACGCTAAACTTAGAGAAGATTTTGAACAAGGTAATTTTGATAAAGGAATTATATTTATAAGTACTGATAGTAACGGGAAAATAACACCATGTTCTCCACAAAAAATAAGAATAAGTAATACTCAATTTTTAAAAGAAGGTAAAACTATAACTCCTATAGGATTTCAGACTGGATATAAAACTCATATTAAGGATTATGTAAAAGAAATTGATAAAATTCTAAGAGAAAATAATAAAGGTGAATTAAAAGGGAAATTTACAATATCAAAAGATGAAGCTTGTAAGATAATAGAATTAATTTATAAAACAATAAAAATAGAAAATGATAATTGTGTAAATAAAAATACATTTATTTCACTAATAAATTATTTAAGTAGTTCTGGTAAAATTAATGTTTATTGCGGAATAGATAGAAATATAGCTAGATTAAGAGCAACTTCAAGATACTATTCGGATATGCCATATAATAGAGACAATGATTTAAGACAAGCTAAAGAGTTGGCTTCTAAAGAGCCAACATTAATGCTAATGAGGCAAAATGGTTTAAAAGATAATGGGTGGATGGATGCTGAGTTTTATTGGCCTGTACTTGTAGTGCAAAATAATGTTCCTAAAGCTGTTTATACTTCAGAAGTTTTAAAGTAATAAACTTTTAGATTTATTTTTATTGAGATTTTAATAAAAAATAAGAATACATAATTGAAGTAATAATTTAAACTAAAAAAGAAAATCGATAACAAAGGAGACTATCATGAAAAAATGGCATTTTAATAATACAGATATTTGCTCGAACTATAAATTTAATCAATCGATGTCTGATTTTGATAAACATGGAATAGCTGGAGTTATTAGAGAAAATATACAAAATTCATGTGATGCAAAAGTGGATGATGAAAATCCTGTAAAAATAGATATAGATTTAAAAGAGATAGATACAAAAGATCTCCCAGGAATTCAGTGTTTAAAAGTAAGAATTGATTCATTGAGAGGAGAAAATCAATATTCAAGACAAACAATAACAAATATGCAAAATGTTATTAAAAATGAAAAATGTAACGTAATGACCATAGAGGATTCAAATACAAAGGGATTATCTGGTGCAACAAAAGATAAATCTCCATATGTAGCATATGCGTATAGTAAAGGGTTTCATGCAGAGGATGAGAACGAAGAGAAAGAAGCTCAAAGAGGAGGTTCCCATGGAATAGGAAAAATAGCATCAAATGCAGCCTCAGATATTGCAACAATGTACTTTGCAACAAAAGATGATTTAGAAGAGATGTATTTAGGTGGTACTTGTGAGTTTATAGATCACTCTTATAATGAAAGAAATTTTTTGGGAACTGGATATTTTGCAAATTTTAAAACAGGTAGATTTGAGGCTTATAGAAATGAAAATGTTCATTCAATTTTTGCTAAAGAAACTCGAGGGTTAAAGGTTGTAATTCCTTTCGTGAAGGAAGAATTTTTTGATCCTAATGAAATTATAAAAAGTGTTTGCGATAGTTTTTTTGTTAGTATACTCAATAAAGAGTTGGAAGTTAATGTTTCTAATGAAAAAATAAGTAGTGAAAATTTAGAAAGTATTATTTTAAATGAGAAATATTACGAACAAAATTTTAAAGAATTCAATAGAAATTCAAATTTAAGTCCCTTATATTTTAAAACTTTTAAAAATCAAGATAAAGTAGAGTTAAAAATTTCTGATAAAAATGGAAAATTTCATTCTTTTGATATGTATTTAGATATAGTAGAGGGATTAAAGGTAGCTAGATATTGTGTTTTTAGAACTAATGGAATGAAGGTGGCTGAAAAATCAATAAAAGGATATTCATCTTCGGCTTTTAATATTGTACTAGTTTCTAAAAGTATAGAAGAGGATACATTTTTAAAATCATTAGAGAATGAAGCGCATACTCAACTTTCATCTGAACATATAAAAGATAAGGCATTTAAACAAAATGCAGTTAGATTTTTAAATAATTTAGATAGTGAAATTGGCAAAGTTGTTTCTAAAAAATTAGAAGAATTGAATCCCACTGATGGAAAAATTGATACTTCAGATATTATTTATGAAATGAACTATAATTTTAAAAAAATTGAAAAAGAAAATAAATCAATAATTAAAGTTTCAGAAAAAAGTGATAGAAGTAATAGTAAGGCGTATGAGACGGGCGAGATGGAGGAGTTAATTATAACTAAAACTTCAACAGGAGATTTTGAAATAACATCAGATGGTGGCATGGTAGCCAAATCAACTTCTTCAAGAACTAGAGAGGGTTCAAGCAAATCAACAACCAAGTCCTTTAATTATAAAGATGAGCCAGTAGAAAAAAAATTTCCTAGTAAAAGAACAATCAATAAAGAAGTGAGTGGTAAAGAGCGAAAGTTTGTAAAATTAGCAAGTGGAAGTGCAAAAAGAAAAGTTTCAAATGGTCAAGAGAAGTTACTATTAGACTTAACTGGAGTAGAAGAAGTAAAAAGATATTCAAAGTGTTCTTTAAAAATTTCTGCTATTGATGGAGAAGGAAAAGAAACAGATGACTTTTTAATTACTGATAATTATAAAAATATTAAAGAGAATGGAATAGAGTTAAATTTATCTTTTGATAAAAAAGAGATAGAAGAGGTAACTATAATAGATTACAAAATCAGTTTGCTATTAGATTTATCAGAAGATTATAATAAAAATTTAAAATTTATATATGAAGTGGTGATATAATATGATATATACAGAAGATGCATCTTTTCCTTATCCAATAATGTGTTCAAACTCAACAGATTATATCAATAATAAATTTTTTTTTGATATTGATGTTAAAAGTAATAATGAGTTTTACTCTTTAGAGTTAAATATACAGATGGAGTCAGAGTTTTTAAGAGAACTTTTAAAATCTAAACAGATTGAGTACTATGTCATTATAAAAACTCAAGATAGTAATTTTTATAAGCTTCCAGATAATAATATTTTAAATATAAAGCGATCAAAACTATCTTTCAAAAATAATAGTAAAATTCAATTAATTCTAAAAAGTAATTCAGAACTAGATTTCAAAGATAATTATGATATAGATCCATTTTATACAGATGACAATGAAAGTATTATAATAGATAAAAATTCAATTGTTGGTTTTTCAAATGTGGTTATATTTGATAGAAGCGAAAAAACGACAGTGGATCTATTTGAGAAAAAAATTGATAAGAGTATTTCAAGTGAAATAAAAGTTGAAGTTAGAGATGAGAATATCGTGTTAATATTTAAAGATGAGAAATATCAATATGGAAAGATTTCAGAATCTAAAAGATTAAATTATCCATATCTTTATATAGGGTTGCAGAAATTACTTATGGAGATGATTGTAGCAGATTGTAAAAATCAAGAAAATGTATTGGAGATAGATAAAAACAGTGTTTCTAATGCAAGTAAAGGAGTTTATAGGAAAATAGTTAAGCTACTTGAAAATAAAGGAATTAAAGAGGTCTCATTTGAAAATATTGATGAGGTTATCAATCGAATCTCTCCAAATATAATAAGTGAATATTATAAAGGAATTATGGGAGTGTGCAAAAATGAAGATTAGAAAATTAAATCCAGATATAATAAGAAGGTCTCAAGTTTTTGAATACTATATAGGTAATTATAAAAATGAAGATGAGATTTTTTTAGAGGAGTTTTATGAGGTTGAGTTATCTCAAGAAAATCTGTTTTTTCCAATATATATACCAGATAAGAATGAAGAAACAAGAAAGAGTAAATATCATCAAGCTTTTTTGTGTATGAGAGATAATTATTTAAAACTAGGTAGAGAGATTTTACTAGATCGTAATTTTTGGTATTCTTTATTTTTAGATAAGTTAAGAGATAAGTTAGTTTTAGAGTATCCAACCTCTTTAGATTCAGAAAAAGATTTTAGAAATATTATTTTAAAGAAATTTGACTGGGAAAATTATGTATATAAATTGATATTTGGAGCTGAATATATACAAGAGAAAATATCTGACAAAGATGATCATATTAGATATTTTGAGCTTATTACAGAAAATTTAGATGTTTATAACTATATTTTAAAATCTGAAATATTTAAGAATAGTGATTTTTTAATAAAATTTTTAGATACAATAGTTGAAACAAACTCTTCAGAGATTTTAAAGAAAAAAATAGATCTATCAAATAATAAAGATGAAAGAGTTGGTCGTAGAGTTATTAACGAATTTGTAAAAAGTTATCCTGCTGTATTTGTTCATGCTTTAGATAAAGAGGAGTTTAAAAATTATTTTCTAAAATATTTGGATCATTATAGTAAATTTGTAAAATAAAAATAAAAGGAGTATACTATGGGGATTAAAAATTTTTCTTTTGAAAGTATTGAAACTTATTTACAAAAAAGTAAATATTATATTCCAGATTATCAAAGAGAATATTCGTGGACTAAGGAGACAGAAGTTGATGATTTTTGGAAAGATTTACAAACTATTATTTTAGAAAAAGATAGAGAGGAGCATTTTTTAGGACAGGTTGTACTAAACGAAAATGAGGGAAAAAAATATATAATTGATGGACAACAACGAACAACAACAATGATAATTCTTTTGGCAGTTTTGAGAGATTTTTTTTATGAATTGCATGAGAAGTTTAATATTTCAGATGCTCAAGATATCTATGAAGATATAAAAATAAAATTTATTGGAAGATATTCTGAAACTAAAAATGAATTAAAACTGACTTTAGGAGAAGTGGATAGAGATTTTTTTAGAACTTATATTCAAATGTTTAGAAAAAAAGAGTTTGAAATAAATGTAGAGAAAATTCCTTCTCATATTAAAATAAAAGAAGCATATAACTATTTTTATAATGAAATTAAAAAAAGTTAGATGATTCTAAAAATTTTAATGAACAATACTTAAAATTAAAAGAAATTTATGAGACTTTTTTGTCAAAAATAAAAGTTATGTATGTAGAAACAGATAATGAATATGAAGCATTTATCATATTTGAAACTTTAAATGCTAGAGGAAAAGATCTTGAGACAGTAGATTTATTAAAAAATCATCTTTTTAGAATATCTAAAGGAAATCTTGAATTAGTAAAAAATACTTGGCAAAAGATTTTGGAAACTCTAGAAGAAATAGATGTAACTAGGTATATTAGGCATTATTGGAATTCAAAATATTCTTTTTCTAGAGAAAAAGATTTATATAAAAGATTGAGAGATAAAATTTCTACTCCTCTTGATACGAAGGAATTTATTGAAGAAATAGAAAAGCTTTCACCATTATATAAATCTTTAGAAAAACCTGAAAATGGATTTTATTTTGATGATAAGAATATAAATGAATCTTTAACAAACTTAAGAATAATGGGTGCGAGTACTTTTTTTCCTTTGATATTAGCATTAGAGAATAAAGGGTTTAGTGAAGAGATTATAAAAAAAATTGTTCATAATATAGAAACTTTATTTTTAAGAAATTGTGTAATTGGTGACAAAGTTGCAAATAAATATGAAATTTTATTTTCTAACTTAGCATCCAAAATAACAACAGAAACACTAATAGACTTTGAATCCATAAATAAAGAATTAAAAGATAATATTTTAAGTGATGAGGAATTCTTAGTTGCGTTTGAAACAGCAGAAATTAAACAAGTAACCACAGCTAAGTATGTTTTAAGAGAAATTAATGATTTTTATGATAATGAAACAACAGTAATCAAAGATAATAATAAAATTCAATTAGAGCATATAATGCCAAAAGCGTTAGGAGATAAATGGAATATAGATAACGAATTACATGCTAAATATTTAAATAAAATTGGTAATTTAACACTTTTATATAATAAACTAAACAATAAAGTAAAAAATAATACATTTGAAGTAAAAAAGCAATCTTACAGTGAATCTACAATTCAGCTTAATAAAGAATTAATTAATTTTAAAGAATGGAGTATAAAAAATATAGAATCAAGACAAAAAAAGTTATCAAAAATTGCAGTGAAAAGATGGAGTGTTATTGAATAAAATCTCAATTATTAAATTTAGTAAAAACAAGAGCCTTCTAAGCTCTTGTTTTTTGTTATTTTATGATTAAAATAAATTTAAAATAGGTAGTTTAAATATGGTATACTATGTATGAATAGACTTATTAAAGTTAATCACTAGGAGGGAATTTTATGGCAGTAGTAGAAAAGGATAATTTCAAAGATAATCTTTGGAAAGCGTGTGATAAATTAAGAAA
>JBOGAY010000339.1:0-9672 GCA_051655925.1 Sarcina sp.
ATGAATTAGTTTCTAAACTCAAAGTTATTTCAGATGAATGGTTAAATGGCAAAAAAGAAATGGGATTCTCAATGGGATTTTTTGATAGTGAATATATAAAGAAATCTCCTATCGGGATAGTAAAAAATGAAAATCAAGAGGTTAAAGCTTTTGTAACTATAATGCCAACTTACGGAGAAAATAAAATTTTCTGTTCTGATTTAATGAGATACTCTAGAGAAACTCCAAGAGGTCTTATGGATTATATGTTTGCAAATTTACTACTTTGGGGTAAAGAAAATGGTTATGAGTATTTCAACTTTGGAGTATCACCTTTATCTAATGTAGGTTTCTCTAAATATTCATTTTTAAGTGAACGTATAGCAAGTCAAATTTACTATCATGGTAATGTTTTTTATTCATTTGATGGATTAAAAAAATTCAAAGCAAAATACGCTCACAATTGGGAACCTAGACTACTTGCTTATAAAAATAGATTTTCTCTACCAATTACTACACTCCAAACTAATCTTATCGTTTCAAATCCTAAAGTAAAACGAAGAATAAAATAAAACAAAGACTACTTCTGAAACATAAAGTTCTAGGAGTAGTCTTTGTTTCTAAATAAAAAAAGCCCTAGATATCCGAGCTTTGTGTTGACATGGAGTTTATTTACTCATCTCTATCTAAGGCTTTTTGATTTAGTTTAGAGATCATCTAAAAACTTTTAAATCTCTTAAATTCTTCACTCTCCGGTTCATAAAAAGAGTTATCATGATGGTTATTACATATAAAATTCATTTCCTTGTTTGGATCAAAAAATTTTATATTCCTATCTAGTGCAAATAATTGATGATAAGTAGCAATTATAATAATCACACCTTTCCTAAATACTAAATCAATTTTAGTATTTCTCTATTTCAAAAAATTATCCATAAAATAAAAAAGTAGCTTTCGCTACTTTTTATAATTATTTATTTTCTTCTGCATCAACAAAAAATAATGTATCTACTATATCGTCTTGTTCTACTTTTGTATCATCAGTATTAACCTCTTTTATTTCATCAAAAGTTTTTTCTTTTGCTGTTGAATCTTTTATAATTATATCTTCATCAAAAAATAATTCTTCATTACTATCTTCATTACTTACATTATCAATAAAAGCATCTTTTATATCAAGAATTTCTTTAACTTTTCCAAAATCTCTTGTTTCTCCTAATCCCTCTTCATCTTTAGGTATATAACTTGTTTTTACAGTCTCTTTAACTATTCCCTTACTTTCAAGGTCAACTTCATTTACCTTAACATCGAGATTTATTTTAACATCGATATTTTGAACATTATTCTCTATATTTTTTGTTATTTCAACATTGCCTTTATTCTTCTTTTTCTTTTTAGAAACTTTCTCTTTTTTCACTATAAGATTATTTCTTCTCATGTAAAAATACTCTATAACTATTGCTAAAATAGGTATTAAAATAATTGATACTATACCTGTATATTCAAAAGCTTCATCAAGAGAAATTGAACCAAGTACAAACATTGAATATCCTCCAAAAGCTGCTATTGAAAGATACATAGTAAATAAAGTAACTAATACTATGAAAATAAATCTCCTTAAAAAAGTAGATCTATAACTATGTGTTAATGTTTTTTCTTTATACGTAACAAGAAATCTACTACTTCCTGCTAAACAAACTACTGTACCAGCTATAAATGCTAAAATTGTTGTGAAAAATATTGGTGTTCCTAACATCTCTACTCTTAAGTCGCTCATAAACATATTAAGATACTTTAGAACTAATTCTGATATGAAATTAGAAAACTCCATCATTCCTGGTATTTTTTCTGATATAAAAAGATTTGATACACCAAAAATAAGTATAAAACTCTCAAAAATGAATAATGGATATAACGCTGCCGTTAGAATTGGTTTCATTGTTATTTGAAATAAAAAACTTATAGATACTCCAAAAATTGCAACAATAAAAATATATATACTTGTATTAAAAACTACATGAAATGGTATTTTAAATTTTCCTGCAAGAACGTCTACATATACTCCAAACAAACCTGCTTTTATCATAAAACTTAGTATTCCTGCAAATAAAATTGGTATTATTAAAAGAATCAAACTTTCTTTAAAATATAAAACCCTATCTTTTTTCTCACCCAATCTTAATTCTAATTGTGCTTCTTTATTCATAAAATACACAGCACCAATTATACCTGTAGCTAAAATTAAAAATAAAACTTCAAAATTTCCAATTGTACAAAATTCTTTTATCGCTTCATCTTTTGTAAGCTTTTTAAAATCACTTGTTATAAGAGCTAAACTACCAGAAAAAATGAAAAATAATATTGTATAAATTGCACTGGTTATTCCAACCCATATTTTATTTCTTATAATTAAGTTTTTTAACATAGCACTCTTCCCCCTTTAAGTTCTACATTACAAATTTAACGTTACAACTCCACTTAAAGTAGTAACCAAAATTTTTCTATAGCATATATTTATAATATATAAAATCCATCTTGATGAAACAAAACTCCTCTCTTTGTTTTAATCAAGATTAATCTTGCTTAAATATGCAAGTTCCTCCCATCTATTATAAAAAACAGATGCCTACAACTCTTGGAGTGCATCTGTTTTCTTTTTATTTTAAATGTGTATTCCAAAGAAATTTAATATAACTATTACAATTACTCCTGGTATACCAAAGATACCTGCTATAAGAGCTGTAAATATATTTATTCCTATTGTTAAGCCAAAGCTAGCACCAAAGAAGTTTACTATCCAAAGAAGTATTACTCCCACTATACCATTTACTAAAAGCTTTACTGATGCTTTTAATACCTTAAAAAGAATAAATGCAACTACAATTCCAATAATTAATGATACTATATCCACTTTAATCCCCCTTTCCGTCTAAGCATTTAATACATTGTACAAGCATTCCTATACACATGTAACATGCCTGCTTTTATACCTTTTTTTCTTGCCTGTCCAAGTAAATATTCATATCTTGCCATTGCGTCTCTTTCCTTATATATAAGAGACTCAATAAGCTTTGGATCACTTATATAATTAAAATTATTTCTAAGTCTTTCAATCTCACCTTTTGTTTCTTCAACAGACTTTATAATAAAATTTCTGTCACTTATATTATTTCTACTTGAACCCCTCTTTTTCCTTTTTTTTGAATTATTTTTTTCTATTATTATTGTATTCTGCATAACAACCTCCTAATACACAAAACTCATATATAATAGAAATTATTACCATTTTTTAACTTTTTATTCAGGACTACAATTGCTTTCTTCCCTCTAACGCCTTTGATAAAGTAACTTCATCAGCATATTCAAGATCTCCACCAACTGGAATTCCCGAAGCAATCCTACTAACTTTTATATCTAAGGGTTTTAATATTTTAGATATGTACATAGCCGTTGCTTCACCTTCTATATTAGGATTTGTAGCAAGTATAACTTCTTTTACATCCGCATTCATTCTTGCAACAAGCTCTCTAATCCTTATATCTTGAGGTCCTCTTCCTTGCATTGGAGAAATATTTCCATGAAGCACATGATAAACTCCATTAAACTCTCTAACTTTCTCCATTGTCATAATATCCTTAGGTTGCTCAACAACACATATAGTACCTATATCTCTGTGATTGCTTGAACAAATACTACAAGGATCTGAATCTGTGAAATTACCACAAACAGAACAATATTTTATAGTTCCTCTAGCTTCCTTAAGTGCATCTGCAAAAGCCTCAACCTCATCTTTTGGAAGATTAAGCACATGAAGAGTTAATCTTTGAGCAGTCTTTTTTCCTATACTAGGAAGTTTTGCAAACTCTTCTATTAGTTTTTCTATCGCAACTGGGTAAAAATCCATAATTTTCTCCTTAATTCAAATAATATTTTAGGCATACAGTTATTATAACCGTATGCCTATTCTATAATTAATTATATACTTTTCCGAAATTAACTTAAAGATAAGTTTTTATTAACCTTTTCTAATTTATATAATTAGAACATTCCTGGTATGTTCATTCCACCTGTTAATTTACCCATTTTATTTTCAGCTTCCTCTGATGCTATTCTCATAGCATTATTTACTGCTGTTAAAACTAAGTCCTCTAACATTTCAACATCATCTGGGTCAACTGCTTCTGGTTTAATATTTAAACTTTTAAGTTCTTTTTTACCATTAACTATTGCTGTTACAACTCCACCTGCTGTCCCTTCATATTCTTTATTTTCTAATTCCTCTTGCATTCTTTGCATTTGAGCTTGCATTTGTTGTGCCTGCTTCATTAAATTTTGCATGTTACCCATTCCACCTGGGAATCCACCTTTTGCCATATCTATATTCCTCCTTAAAAATAAAATTTTACTAAGATTATTATATAGTATTTTCTACCTTAATTCCAATAAAGTCCTATACTTTATTAATATGCAAATTAATTTTTTTTGCTAATTATTATTCATCAAAAACTTCAAGTGCATCTCCCATAATACCTCTTAAATGTGACTCTACATCAATTTCATCATTATCCTTTTGAACTGCATAAACCACCTGTACTCTTTTGCCTAAAATTTCAGAAAATGCCGCACTAACTTTCTTCGCTGTTTCTACCTGCTCAAGTCTAAGTTTATTACCAGAAAACTCTTTATCAAACTCAACATGAATTACACCTTTATCACAAGCTACAACATTTCCTGGAGTAAGTGATAAATAAACTACCATCTCTCTTCTTGCTTTTAATGTTTCAAGAACATCTCTCCAAGCTTTATTTGCCTCTGTAACAGTAACACTCTCATCTAAATCACCCTCAATAGCAACCGTAGGTTTTGGTATCGCCTTAGGTTTTACTTGTGTTGGTCTAGTCTTGGTATTTTGAGTTGCTGTTACTCCACCTTCTCCTTGATTAACAACAATATTTCCACTTCTTATTGTCTCTTCAAGTTTATTAATTCTTGATAAAATAACTTCTTTAGAAGTATCATATTCTATTTTACACATTTTTATTATGGAAAGTTCAAGATATAATCTAGCCTGCTTACTAAATTTTGCTCCTTCTTCACCCTCTTGAAGAATTCTAATATTTCTTATTATAACTTCTCCCCTAAGCTTTGCCGCTTGATCTTTAAGCCTTTGAATACTCTCATCTGCCATATCAAGAACTTCTTCTGGGTTTTTAGTCACCTTTATCATTAAAAGGTTTCTATAATGAGCTATCATATCTTTTATAAAAAGCCCTAAATCCTTACCTGATAAAACTATATTCTCTACAACACCCATAGCTTTTTCTATATTTTTTGAAACCATAGCATCTGTTAAATCAAATAAATACTCATCATTAACAAGCCCAAGCATAGAAACAAGCTCGTTATAATCAACTGACTCATCTCCCATTGCAATTGCTTGATCTAAAATACTTAAAGCATCTCTCATAGCTCCATCTGAAACTCTTGCTATAAGCTCTAAACTTTTATTATCTGCAAATATTCCTTTTGCATCTACAATTTCTCTAAGTCTTCCAACAACTGCTTCCTTTGAAATTCTTTTAAAATCAAATCTCTGACATCTTGATAAAACTGTTATAGGTAGTTTTTGTGGATCTGTTGTAGCAAGAATAAACACTACATTCTTTGGTGGTTCTTCTAATGTTTTAAGGAAAGCATTAACAGCTCCCATTGAAAGCATATGAACCTCATCCATTATATATACTTTTGTTCTAGCTTCCTGTGGTGGATACTGAACATCATCTATTATCTCTCTTATTTTATCAACACCATTATGTGATGCTGCATCAAGTTCTGTAACATCAATTGCAAGACCATTATTAATTTTCTCACACATTGAACATTTATTACACGGCTCACCATCTTTTAAATCTAAGCAATTTAGTGCTTTTGCCATAACTTTAGATGCTGTTGTCTTACCTGTTCCTCTAGTCCCACAAAACAAATAAGCATGAGCTACCTTATTATTCATAATTTGATTTCTTAAAGTTGTTGTTATATGTTCCTGACCTACCATTTCACTAAAAGTTGAAGGTCTCCATTCTCTATATAAAGCTTTATAAGCCAAAATTGCCACCTCACAAGTTCATTTAAAAGACTACCCTTTAAATTAATATACTCTAATTTTATCAAATTTAAGTAACTCTTCATAGTGTTTATAGAAGTTCCTCTATATAATATAATTATGACATCAAGCAGAAATTCTTAAACATATATAATAAATAAAATTTGGAGGTACTTTATGTTTTCAATAATAGTAGCACATAGCGAAAATAATATAATAGGAAAAGACAACAAACTTCTTTGGCATATCCCAAATGACTTAAAGAGATTTAAAGAACTAACAATGGGTAAACCAATGATAATGGGAAGAAAAACATTCGAATCATTACCAGGAGTTTTACCAGGTAGAAAACACTTAGTTTTAACAAGAAATGAAGACTTCACACATTCAAATGAAAATGTTGAAGCAGTAACTGACTTCAAAAAGTTTGTTGAAAAATACGAAAACTCAGATGAAGAAATTTTTGTAATTGGTGGTGGAGAAATCTATAAAATGTTTTTACCATATACAAAGAAACTTTATATAACAGAAGTTAAATTTGAAATTGATGGTGATACATCATTCCCTACTTTTGATAAGTCAGAATGGAAACTAGATTTTGAAAGTGAAACTTTAGAACATAAAGATACAAAATATTGCTATAAAGATTACTCAAGAAACTAAAAAAACAAGGTACTGCCTTTTGAGGGCTTAACCTTAGCTTTTGTTCATAAGCTTCATCCCTTTGAGGGCTTAACCTTAACTTTTGTTCATAAGCTTCATCCCTTTGAGGGCTTAACCTTAACTTTTGATTTCTAAACTTCTTTTACCTATAAAATGTCTAGTATTTCAAATCCCTAACACTTATTTAATGCTTTAAGTCACTTCTTTTAATAAATTTGTTAATTATTGCATTTTATGATTTTCTAAAAAATCTTCTATTAACTCAATTATTTGATTCTGCATAGTTCTATCAAGTTGTGCCATTTTAACTTTTAGTGCTCTATGCAATTCATCAGGCATTCTTAGCGTCATTGTCTTCATATACTCACGCTCCTAACTTTAAAACATTCAATATTATTAATCATCTAGCTTCATTAATTGCTAATTTTAGCATTTTCTTTTTTTCTAAAATATACATAACTTTTTTTAAAATAAAAAAATACATCATCTTATCTTTAGATGATGCATTTTCAATTTGTTAATTTAATTTTTTTCGGCCTTACTCAAAGCGTCTTTGATTGCATTAATTATCCCTTTACTACTTAAAGTTGCTCCTGATACTACATCAACATCTAAAGACTGAGATTCTATAATTTGTGGCACTAGTCTATTAAATACTGTAGTTAAAAAGCTCGGAGTATCATTTGATGCTAAAACTTTTATGTCCACTATTTCGCCCTCTTCTATAACTACTTCTAATTCATTATTAGGTCTAAATCCATCAGCTACACCAGAATATATACCATCTTTATATTTTATTTCTTTACTTTCTTCTTTCTCTTTAACCTTGCTATTTTCAAAACTCATAGTTGATATAAATTCATCATTAATATACTTTGTCCGTTACCAAAACTTTATAAAACTTTATAAATTAAAGATTTTGTTTCTTTTCTACTTCATAGTGACCCGATTTTGCCGAAGCTACTTTCGTTTGTGTAGTCCTCCATAGACATTACCTAATAAATTAGGTGGGGTATAACGAGTCCCCAAATTAAGTAAAACTTTAAAGTGCTACACTTAATCCGTAATTAGCTAAATTATAACTAGCATTTTTATCTCTATCACAAGTAAAACCACATGAACATTTGTAAGTTCTATCAGAAAGTTTTAGGTCCTTTTTGGTATTTCCACAACTGCTACACATCTTACTACTAGGATAAAAAGTAGGAACTTGTATAAATTTAATTCCATTTAAAGCACACTTATACTTCATTTGCTCTATAAATTTATAAAATCCTTGTTGTGCTATCGCTTTAGCCAAATGTCTATTTTTCATCATATTAGAAACACTAAAACTCTCCATAACTATCATTCTAGGCTTGTTTTTCACCATTTTAGATGTAGCTTGATGGATATGATTGTTTCTAATATTTTTTAGTTTTCTATGAAGTTTTTTAATCTTTAATTCAAGTTTTGCAATGTTCTTAGTCTTTTGGTAACTCCCCCCTTTTTTATTCATAATATATTTTTTTGAACATTGTCTTTGTAATCTTTTTAGCTTTTTCTCTAAGTTTTTAACAACTTTTGTTTTATTAATATTAGGTATATCTAAACCATCTATGTTAACTATTGCAAGTTGCTTAATTCCTAAATCTATAGCTAAAACTTTGTCTTCTAGTTTATTTAAATTTGGCTCAACTTCAATTGTAAAATTAAGTACCCAACATCTATCATTCCAAGTTACAGTAGGATTAGAAAATTTAGTTATAGTTGTAAAATCATAATCTTTGTAACTTGATTTAAATTTTATCTTGCCTATCTTTTCTAAATTTAAAGTTCCGTTTTCATAAAACTTCAACTTCTCATACCTGCTGTAAAATGAAGTATTTGAATGTTTTTTACTTTTGAATTTAGGAAAACCTTTTTTAGTTTTAAAGAATTGGGCATATGCTTTATCTAAATTTCTTAAAGCTTCTTTTAAAGTAGCATTTGAAACTTCATTGAGCCATATATATTCCTCTTCCTTTTTAAATTGAGTAAGAAGTTTTCCAAGCTCTGTTGTAGAATATTTCTTTTGTTCTAATTCATATAATTCTTTATTCTTACCAAGTCCCCAGTTGTAAATAAATCTTTGAGAACCTATATGCTTTCTCATTAGTATATCTTGCTCATGCGTTGGAAATAACCTTACTGTAAATCCTTTTTTCACATTATCACCACCTTTAATATTATTATATCATAACTACCAGTAGTTGCAAGTGGTAATTTTATATATTATAATAATTTTGAGGTGATTATATGGATAAATACGGATTAACTAATAGAGTTAGAATATCTAACGCTATCGATAAAGAGTTGTGGAAAGAACTCAAAGAATATTCTATTGAAACAGGAATACCTGTATCTAAACTTTTAGACAAATCAATATCTTTATTTTTGAAGTCTACTAAAAAATAGTAGACTTTTATAATTTTTTATAACTTTTCTTTAACAGTTAGAACCCCCTCATTCAATCCAACTATTGATGTTACAGCTACACTAGCTACTACAACAGGTGCTATTGTTTCTTTTGAAACAGTCACTTTTACATTAGAACGTGGACAGGCATTTGTACAATTAAAACAGTTATGCATTCACCACTTTTTACATTATCATCCTCATACAAAGAAATCCCCATCACACATTTATTAGTACATAATCTACACTTTCCGCACTTATCTTTCTTCTTATTAATTTTTAAAATTTTAAATCTTGATATAATTGAAAAAACTGCACCTAAAGGACATAAATATCTACAAAAAAATCTTTCTCCTGAATTATTCACCGAATTTATTTTAGAATGAAATTTTTAAGTAAAATAAATTCGGTTTTCTTTTTTAGTTGAAATTTTAAAATTTCTCTCCTTTTTTGAAATTTTAGATATAATTTCTCTAAGGACTTTATCCTAT
>JBOGAY010000340.1:0-8593 GCA_051655925.1 Sarcina sp.
ATTAAATATTTTATTGAGTTTAATACTCTTGATTTTAAAGATAGCATGAATCAGTTTTTTAAAAGCTACAGATAATTTACTAATAAAATTATTTTTTGTAACCAAAAAAATACATTTAATTGGTAAAATAAACTAAAAAATAGGAGGCGTTTAAATGAAAAAAAAATATTTAATAGGAATTATTATTGTTATTATTGGTATAGGTTTATATGTGTTCTTTCATAAATCTCAAATTAATAAAAGCATAGTTAAAACATCAATTAATGCATCTATAGAAAATAGTTTAAATATTGTAAAACCATCTTTTACAAGTCAGGAACAAAATATTTATTATAAACTTTCTCAAAATGTAGGAGATATTGGTATGCCCAGTGCAGCTATGACAACAAATTTAGATCAAGGTAAATTAATTAATGGTAGTATTTATTATAAAACGTATAGTTATGATACTAGAGCAGCTTATGAAAATGATAATAGTACTCCTAATGATGGTAACTATTCACATCTGGTAAGCTCAAAAATAATAAATTTAACTGGTGGAAGTATTTTAAATAATGAATTTGGTGTAATTAATAGTTCAAATTTATCAGGTGCACAAATAGAAAATCAAGTTGCTAAAATTGCATCATTATATGTTGAAGGGTATACAGCTAATAATCCTAATTTGCAATCTAGTACAAATTCGGATTATGAGTCAAATTTAAATGAAGTTCCAATTATAAGTGTAAATTTAAGTAATACTAAAAATATAAATAATGAAATTTTATATAATGCAATAATAAAATTGAACAATAAACAAATTCCTATTTATGTGGGACTAGATGGATATATTTACATATCATCTGAAAGTTATTTCAATCAAATATTTTTTCCAAATAAAATAAATTAATTTTAAACTTTATAATTTAAAAAGTGAAAATATTTTATTATTAAAATTATGAGTGAAAAAATAGATTGGAAAAGTGAAGTTAAAATTTTGTAGTATAAGATAAATTTGATGCTAATAGAGTAAGGTGGCTATACAGTTAAAAGATGATTTAAGATTAAATCTGAATTAACTATATAGCTTTTCTTTATGTTTTTGTTATTTACTTTGATTATATTTTTTATAAACTTTCATTATTTTTAGTTTTATAAAAAGTAGTTATTAATACATACTTAGCACATTTGTTGGCACAAATCCTTGTTTAAAACCTGTTGCTGAACTACCTACAAAAATAGGTGTCCATTCATTAGCTGAATTACTTTCTTCAGGAACAAAAACTAGAGTAGAACTAGGTATATATGAAATTTTGGAATTCAAGCTTATTGTTTCAGCATTTTGATTAGGTTGTGAATAAAGTTTAGTTGAAGTATCTACTTTTTCAAGAAGATATTTTGTATTAGAATTTTCAGCAAATGATGAAGTTCTCACATAACCAGCTCCTAAAGCGGGTCTGGCTAAAACCCATCCTTTTTGAGGTGAAGAAGTTGGATTGATAAATATTGTTTGTCCATTTTGAAGTTTTTCAGATGCACCACCACCATAGTTAGGTGTAGATTCATATAAAGAACAGTTTTTATTTATTGTAGCTAAATAAAATGTGAAATCATGTTCTAATTTTTTAAAAGTTGAAGTTGTATTAATATTTGAATAGTTCACATTAGTATTTTTAGTAGTTTGATTATTTGTAGAAGTAGGAGTATTTGAAGTATTAGTAACATGTGAGTTGTTAGAACTATTTATGTTTGTGTTAGTAATATTTGAATTAGCTTGAGTATTTGGAGTTGAATTATTAGTACTTGCACTTGTAACTACTGTATTAGAAGTTGAGTTATTAGTAGGAGCTGAAGAATTATTATTTGAATTGCTAGATGTAGTTTCATTAGCAGTATTTGAATTAGTTTGATTATTTGTAGTGTTACCATTATTATTACCGTTACTAGTATTTGTAGTATAAGTATTAGCATTAGCATTAGTAGTTGAGCTATTAGGAGTAACCGTGTTTGAATTAGTAGCTAGATTGTTAGATGTAGTTATGTTTTTAGTTTTTGAATTATTAGAAATCATTGTTTTTACACCAAGACCACCAATAATTATTATAATACAAGCGATTAGTGCTATAAGTTTCTTTTTTGACATAGGTAATACTTCCTTTATATTGAATATTTTTTTGAATTTATAATTCTTGATTTTAAAGAGTAAAAAAATTATTTTAGCTATGGGAACGTTAGTAATAATTAATTTTATTGGACTAGGCTTAATATACGTATATGTTAGAATAAGATATTAATTTAAGCTTTTCCACTTCCAGTATTAGTAGGAACTGTCCAAAAAACATTATCTGTATAGCTTTTCTTTATGTCGTTGTTGTTTACTTTGATTATATTTTTTATAAACTTTCATTATTAAATGTAAATTCTGATGTTGATGAAGGGTATGCTGGTAATCCATTGACTATAGTATATACTTCTTTGTTTTTGATTAAATTATTTAAAGTATGGGCATTTATTATATTTCCATTTTCGCTTATTAGTCCAATATTAGAATTTGTTATTTTAGTGTCTAAGCATAAGTTTTTTAGTGTTGTTACAGAAAAAGTATAATAAAATGTTTCATTAGTGTAGTTACTTGGATATACTTTTTCAACAGTGTCAATTGAAGGTAAAGCATTGTAACTAGAATTTATTATAAGACAATTTCCTAGTGTTTTTAGTAAATTTTTCTTTTGTGAAATAGTTCCATTGGCAATAATTTGTTCTTGATTAGCTGTCAAATTATTATAAGAATTATTATAAGAATCTTTTAATATTGGATTTAAATTATTATAAATTATTTGATCTAGTTTTTTTGAACTCATTGCTAAATTTTGTGCTTTAGTAAAAATTAAATTAGAATTTATCCCTTTTTGAATATCTGAATTTGAAACATTTTGTCCTTTAGAGATATTTTCATTATTACTATTTGAATTTGTTATTTGTTTAGGAGATGAGTTATTATAATTATTTGCTTTAGGTGTAGTTACATTTGAACTAGCTTGAGTATTTGGAGTTGAATTATTAGTACTTGCACTTGTAACTACTGTATTAGAAGTTGAGTTATTAGTAGGAGCTGAAAAATTATTATTTGAATTGCTAGATGTAGTTTCATTAGCAGTATTTGAATTAGTTTGATTATTTGTAGTGTTACAATTATTATTACCATTACTAGTATTTGTAGTATAAGTATTAGCATTAGTAGTTGAGCTGTTAGGAGTAACTGTGTTTGAATTAGTAGCTAGATTATTAGATGTAGTTATGTTTTTAGTTTTTGCATTATTAAAAATCATTGTTTTTAGACCAAGACCACCAATAATTATTACACCGCAAGCTATTAAGACAATAACTCTATTTTTTGACATTTATATCACTTCTTTCAATAAAATTGTTAATATTTAACTTGACTTAAATTAACAATATCATTATTTGATTTTCCAAAAGATACAAGAAGTTTACTGGTAAGTAGTAAAATAATTAAAATAAAAAAACGCATACAAACTGAATTGTATGCGTATCATAAACTATTTAATTAAGCCATTTGCTTTTTTTGTTGTTTCTTTTTATACATTGCTCTCCAACAGATAAATCCGTAAATCGCACTTGTTAAGTATTGAATCCAACCAATAGCACCTGACATTGTTGTTACATTGAATTGTCCTTTAGCTAATTCTCCAAAGACAGGAATTAGGAACATTACAACTCCAATTCCGTTTGATAATAGCCAGAAAGTCCATTGCTCTAAGTATCTAGCACCTGTTAACCAAACAGCATATATTGTTAAGATTGCTGTAAGTGAGTCAAGAACAAGGTCTGCATCAGGAGCAATTTTTATGTGGAATAAAGCTTCCATTATATTTGGTAAATAGTATGTGAATGCGCCATAAGCTACCCAGAAAATTGCAAGTCCTATAACTGTAAGTATCCATTCTTTTGAACCAAATTTCTTAACGTCAACACCTTCATCTTCTGTGTTTGTAGCTTTTCTTTTCTTTAGTGCTTTTATCCAAGAAATAAGCCCAATAATTTCAAGTGGGAAGATAAAGATTATATTTTGAATAACTTGTCCATAAAGTTTGCTTTCATATGCTACAAATGCATATGTTAGTGTATTGATTATCCAGAAGAAGTAACACCAAATATCTGCTCTTGCGATATAAATTGAGTTGAATACTCCTGAGATTGCTGAGATTAAACTTATTATTGAAACTAATCCAAATACATCTGCCCAAGTTGAACCACCTGTAAATCCTGGTAGTAAGAATACAAGAATACTTACTATTGAGAAGAAGACTATAAAACCTATTTGGAATGGCGTGAATTTTTTGCTATTTTCCATTTATAATACCTCGTTTATTTTATAAATTTGTTTATAAAATTTTATATTTAATATTTTCATATAATTATTACAGTGTTAATTCTAACTTTTTATGAAAAGGATTTCAAACTGATTTTTTTGAAAATTTAATAATATAAACGTTTATATTTTAGTATTATTTAAGTAAAATTCACTTTATTTTATTAATTAGTATAAAGATCTAAAGTAAAATTAGAAACATATGAATGCTGTTGGAAGTTAATTACAAAAAGGTTAATTTATGATTGCAAAAAAATGAGTGTGAATGAAAGAAATAATTGAAAGTTTACGACTATATTAGTGAACGTTCAAGGTAAGAGAGGGTAAGGTATGAGGGATAAAAATTATATAGAAGCTATGAAGGCGGGGGATTTAGAAAGTTTAAGTTGTGTTATTGATTTGTATTCAAATTTAGCATTTAAAGTTTCTTACAAAGTCCTTCGAAATAGAGAATTATCAAATGAATGTGTGAATGAAACTTTTTTTAAGGTATGGTCAAATGTGAAAAAGTTTAATAAGGATGAAAAAAGTTTTAAAAATTGGATATGTACAATTGCAAAGTATACTGCAATTGATATTTTAAGAAAAGAAAAAAAGCATGATGAAAATATTTATATAGAAGACATTTTAACTGATATATCAGATAAGCAAGAGAATATTGAAACTTCACTTGATTTGAAAGAAGCAATTGAAGAGTTAGAAGAACTAGATAGAACAATTTTTATTAGAAAATTTTATAATGAAGAAAAAATAAGAGATATAGCACAAGATTTAGATATGAGCGAAAATGCTGTTTACCTACGGATTATGAGAGGAAAAAAAGTATTAGCAAATAAGCTTAAGGAGGACAATTAAGTGAAAAAAAATGAAAATTACTTAGATAAAATAGAAGACTTTACAAATGTAGAGTTACCAAATATAGATATGAAAGATGCTGATAAGGAACAAATTAAAGAAAATATTAAAAAACTTATAAGTAAATTACAAGAAAGAAATTTAGATGAGTTTCAAATAAATGTAAGTGATGAGGTTATAAATGAAATTACTAAAAATATAGATCAAGATAGTGAAAGAAGAGTTTATGGTGTAAAAGATTCTAAGGTTATGAAACAGATTGTAGAAGAAACAATTGCAAATGAGCTTCAAGGTGAAAAAATTATAAAAAGTATAGAGTATGAGTTGCCATCAATTTTTTATTGGGGAAGGTCAGCGATATTTAACTATGCATATATAACAGAGACTGATTTAGTTTGGTTTGGATTTGATATAGAGTATAAATTAGTGTCTAAAGGAAGAGATAAAATTAGTAATATTAAATCAGTTGGAAGGGTTAGAGAAAAGGTTTCAGAAAATGAGGAGACTGGTATAGAGTTTTGGATTAGAGGTGAGGAGTCTTATTTTATTCTCATAATCCATGGTGATAAAAAAGTAAAAGAGATGGATGAGTTTATTCAATTTTTTATTGATAGAGGTTCAAAGGTTTTTGATCAAAAGAAATTTGCGATAAGGGAAGCTATTTTTTATGCTATAACTTGGGGATTAGCAGCTATTGGGATTTTTATAGTAATGAGGCAGTTATTTAGTTCAATGTAATTTTTTTAGAGGTGTGGTATATACTACATCTCTTTTTAGTATAAAAAAACATAGTGAAATTAAAAAAAGATTACTTACAAAAAAGTCGGTACTTCTAAAATTTTGTAGCTTATATATAATAGTATTTGTGAGCGAGATAAAAAATCATCACTTGAAAAGAATAAAAATTCTTTTTAGATTTAATAATAATAAGTAAGACAAGTGAAAATTCAAAACAAATGAGGAGGAATTTTTTATGATGAAAATTTTAAGTAATTCAATTAACGAAGAAGGACATTTTGAAGATAGATTTGGAAAGCATGGTGAAGACTTTACAAAAGGAATGCCTTCAAGATCAATAGACTTTGAAATAGTTGATGCTCCAGAAGGAACAAAAACTTTTGCATTTATATTAGATGACCACGATGCTATGCCAGTTTGTGGATTTACATGGGTACACTGGGCTGGGGCTAATTTAAAGAAAACTAAGGTTGAAGAAAATGAAAGTATCACAGCTGATTTCTTACAAGGAATTAATAGCTGGGGAGCTGCAATAATGGGAGAAAATGCTCTTTCAAGAGAAGAAGCAGCAGCTTACGGTGGAATGGCACCTCCAAATTGCACACATACATATGAGCTTAGAGTTTATGCTTTAGATTGTGAATTAGATTTAGAGGAAAACTTCTTTGTAAATGACCTTTATAGTGCTATGAGAGGACATATTTTAGAGCAAGCATCATTAACAGGATTATATAGACACGAATAAAATAAAATAAAATAAAGCAAAGCAAACATACTTAATTTATATATTACAGACTAAACAATTTATAACAAAAGAATTTTAAAAGAGTTTCTAAAACAGCGTTTATTGCTGTTTTAGAAACTCTTTTCCTATTTCCTGAAAAATTGTTAAGCCATCAAGGTATTTTATTCCCCAATCAGTTAAAAAGTATTCAACTTTTAGTGGATATCCATCATAAACTATTTTATCAACAATCTTATATTCAACTAATTCCTTTAAGTGTTGAATTAACATTTTTTGATTTATGCCTTCTATATTTTTTTCAAGGTATGATAATTGATGTGGCCCTTTTCTTAAAATCCAAATAATTATTGGTTTCCATTTACCTTTTATCAAATCTAAAGATAGCTCTAAGGGACAAGTATATTTTTCTCTTACAATCATATGTACATTACTAATAATCTAGTAATAGTCACCTCCAATATTACTTAGTCTTTTGTTATTATAGTATGTAAATCTTAAGATTTAATAAATATTATAAAAATAATCTTTTGAACTAAATAATATTTTTTTGTGAAATTAAAGTTTCGAATTTAGAAATGAGATGAAAATTGAAAAAATGAATATAAAATAAACAGATGATTAAAGGGAAAATTGAAAAGTTAGTAAAGAAAAATTAATAAAGTGTGTATTTGTGGTTAAATTTTGTTAAAATGTATAAATTTTGAAGAAAATTAGAGTTATAAAGAGATATAAAGAGTATATAAAGAATGTAAAGGTAACAATCTTTATATTTAAAGCTAAATTTAAAAAAAGGGATAAATACTATATTTGTTAGTTGAATAAAATAAGAATATAATTCTTTTAGAATTCAATTTAAGGGGGAAATTGTAATGTCACATAAATTTTTATTAGACATTGCAATTATTTTGCTAAGCACTAAACTTTTAGGCTTAGTTACAAAAAAATTGCATATGCCACAAGTCGTAGGAGCATTACTTGCAGGGTTAATTCTTGGGCCAGCAGCGTTAGACATTTTACATGAAACTGATTTTATTCAACAAATAGCATCACTTGGTGTTATTGTTCTAATGTTTACGGCAGGTCTTGAAACTGATATTAATGAACTTAAAAAGACAGGAAAAGTTTCATTTTTAGTTGCACTATTAGGAGTGATTTTGCCATTAATAGGTGGATTTATAGTAGCGCATTTCTTTACAGATAGCACACATTCAAAAGTTTTTTTAGAAAATATTTTTATAGGAATTATTTTGACGGCTACATCGGTTAGTATTACAGTTGAAACTCTTAAAGAGCTTGGAAAGTTAAGTACAAGAGCTGGAAATACAATACTTGGTGCTGCACTTATAGATGATATACTTGGAATTATTGGTCTTACTATTATAACAAGTATGGCAGATTCTTCAGTAAATGTTGGAATGGTTCTTTTAAAAATACTTTTATTCTTTGTGTTTGCGGCAATAGTAGGAATTACATTCCATTTCATTTTTATGAAGTGGGTTGGTCGCTACAAAAGAGATTTAAGAAGATTTGTAATTGTTGCTTTTGCATTATGTTTACTTCTTTCATTTATTGCAGAAGAGTTTTTTGGAGTTGCAGATATAACAGGTGCATTTATTGCAGGTCTTATTATATCTAATACAGCAAAGACACATTATATTAATGCTAGATTTGAAACTTTATCTTATATGATTTTATCGCCAATATTTTTTGCTAGTATTGGTATTAAAGTTGAACTTACACAGATGAATAGTAAAATAGTAATTTTCACAATTTTACTTTTAATTATTGCAGTAGTGACAAAGATATTTGGTTGTGCATTAGGGGCGAAAATTTGTAGATATGATAATAAAGAAGCTCTTCAAATTGGAACAGGAATGGTTTCA
>JBOGAY010000341.1:0-7028 GCA_051655925.1 Sarcina sp.
CCTTCCCAGATTTTATTCCAGTGGCTATATAGTTTCATCCTCATTACAGTAGCGGAGGCTGTGTAGGATTTACACCTACTTCCTTGTTATGCCTAAGCACCTAAAAACTTTTATTTAGTTTTATAATAATTGTATATCGCATTTTGAATTATTTGTCAATCAAATTTAGTTTTAACTTAATATTTAGATTAAAATTTCTTTTTTCTCATTAATGGATTTCATAATAGCATAAATTGCCTTCATAGATTCCAAACCATCTTTAGCTGAAATACTCGCTTCTTTTCCTTCTATTATACACTCTATAAAATTATCTATAACTCCAGTTTTCGTTTGTTTTTCATTTGTTTGGATTGCTTCAACTTTTAATTTTTCTACTGCTCCATCACTATGAATAATTACAACTTGATACTCTGGGTTATCATATATTCTTATAATTCCTTTTTCAAAATATAAAATTGTTGAATTATCCTCTTCTCCATAATAACTCCAACTAAAAGTTCCTGTTCCTAAAATCCCAGATTTAGTTTTTAAAATACAAATAGAATTATCATAAACTTCTATTTTTTCTCCATTTTCAAAAGTTTTGTTTAGAGCTCCTCCCATAGCAGATACACTTTCAAATTCATCATCTATTAAAAATCTAATTAAATCTATCTTGTGGACTCCTAAATCACCTATAACTCCAAATTCACATAAATCTTTTTTAAAAAACCAAGTATTTTTCGATTTGTTTTCACTCCAAGATTCAGGACCACCATGACCAAAAGTAGTTCTAAAAGTTAAAATTTTTCCTAATTTTCCATTTTTTATAAGTTCTTTAACTCTTACATGAGCTTTTGTAAATCTTTGATTATGATCTAACATAAATATTTTATTAGTTTTATTTTGAATCTCTACTATTTTTTGTGCTTCTTCTAATGTTTTACACATTGGCTTTTCACATAAAACATGCTTTCCTAATTTCAAAGCTGTAGTTGAAATTTCACAGTGCATATTATTTGGAGTGCAGTCACTTATAGCATCTATTTTAGTATCTTCTAATATTTCCATATAAGTTTTAACTACTTTGCCACCAAATTTTTCGGTCATTAGTTGAGCTCTTTTTTCATTTAAGTCATAAAATGCAACTATTTCAACATTAGGATTATCTAAGTATTCAGGAGCATGTCTTTTTTCAGTTATTGAACCACACCCAATTATTCCAACTCTTATTTTTTTCATAATATAATCACTCCTATATTAAATCTCTCAAGTAATTGTAGCCAATCTCTAGACCTTCCTTCACTTTTCCAATGCTATCTTGATACTCAAGATCCTCATGCTCTATAATTATTTCGTCCTTATAATCAATCTCTTTTAAAGTTTCTATAAATTTTTTCCAATTAATATCACCTTTTCCAGGCATTCTATGTCTCCAAAAGCCTAAATCCCAGCTATCTTTTCTCCCTAACTGTTTTCCTAAAATACTGTAATAATCTTTTTTATCTTCAAATATCTCTGTATCTTTTGCATGAACTGTAAATATTTTATTTTTAAAATTTTTTAATGCTTGAATATAATCAATTCCTAACCAAATAAGGTGCGAAGGGTCAAAATTTAATCCAAAATTATCATATGGAAGTCTTTTAAACATCTCATCCCATAGTTCTGGAGAGTAAGATATTGTTCCAGCCCAGCCATCTTTATGCCAACCAGGCATGGAGCAATTTTCAATAATAATTCTCACATCTTTTGTTTTTGCATACTCTAAAATTGGTTTAAATACTTTAACCATCTTATCAAAGTTTTCTTCAATTGTTAAAGAAAAATCTCTTCCAATAAATGTCCCTACATTTTTTACTCCCAATAAAGAAGCAGCATCAATGACGCTTAAAAGATGATTATTATATTTTATTCTCAAATCTAAATTTTGATCTAAGTTGTTATCATAATATGCTAATGTAGCTATCTCCATTTTATTTTTTACCAATATACTTTTTAACTCTTTAGCTTTTTCTTCAGTTAAATTTTCTACATCAATATCACTTCCAGAATAATCCCTCGTATTACTTTTAGGCCAACATGAAACTTCAAGAGTTTCAAATCCTATCTTATGAGCCCATTCTATTTTTTCTTTTAATGGTAAATCGCCCATAATTCCTGTTAAAAATCCTAACTTCATATTAAACCTCCATTATTAATCAGTATTTTTTCTACTTTGAAAAATAACTGCGAGAATTATAATAACTCCTTTAACTAATCCCGATAGAAATGGTGGAATTCTAGCAGCAATTAATATTCCTTCAATCATTTGTAACATAATTGCTCCTAAAAATGTTCCAATTATCTTTCCTCTACCTCCACTCATAGAGGTTCCACCAATTGCTACTGCGGCAATGGCATCTAATTCAAAAGACATTCCTACATTAGCAGCAGTTATAGATGTAAGTCTTGATGCAAGTAGAAATGATGAGATTCCCGTTAAAAATCCAACTAAAGTAAAACATAAAGTTTTCACTCTTATAACATTAACTCCTGTTAAGAAAGTGGCATGTTCGTTAGAACCAACAGCGTAAACATATCTTCCAAACTTAGTATGCTTTGTCAAAATCATCATACAAATAGTAACCAAAATAAAAATTATTGCAAGATTTGGAATTCCAAGAGTTTTTCCAGAGGCTATTTTTCTAAAGCTCATAAGAATACTCATATTAATATTAAATGGCCCCCCTTGTCCAAGTTGAACAATGATAGATCTATACGCACTCATTGTTGCTAAAGTAACTATAAAGGGAGCTATTTTACCTCTTGTTGTTATTACTCCATTGATTGTTCCTAGAAAAGCTCCAAAAATCATACAAAATATTAACATGATAATAGCACTTTCAGTTTTGTTTAAAACAACAACGCCTAATCCTGCAATAAGAGCACTTTGTGAACCAACAGATAAATCAATTTGTCCAGATATAATTACTAAAGTCATTCCAAGGGCAATAATCCCTTTTATAGAGGATTGTAACAAAAGTGTTGACAGATTAGTCCATGATAAAAAAGAATGATTGATTATAGTTGCAATAACCATAAGCACTAAAAAAGAAAATACAAAAGTATACTCTGAATAAAATTTTTTTATATCAATATTTTTATTCATATTTTTCCTCCATATTAGCTCCAGTTGCAAAATGCATTATAGTTAACTCATTAAATTCCTCTCTTGACAGTTCTTTATTGATTTCACCTTTATACATTACTAAGCATCTATCAGCTACTTTATTTATTTCGGGATATTCTGAGCTAAAAATAATAATTCCCTTTCCATTTTTTGCAAGAGTATTTATTATTTTATAAATTTCAAACTTTGCCCCCACATCAATTCCTTGAGTTGGGTTATCAAGTATTATTACATCTGTGTCTAACTCCAAACATCTTCCTATTATAACTTTTTGTTGGTTTCCGCCAGAAAGAGAAGTAATAGTATTATTACAGTTTCCAAGTTTAATCCCCATCTCTTTTTTTCTAAAATCAAATCTTTCTACTTGAAATTTTTCATTGATAAGAAGTGATTTATTTTTTGATACAAATCTTGAAATTGAAAAATTATCTAAAATACTCATATCCTTTATTATAGACCTTTCTTTTCTATTTCTTTGAACCATGCTTATCCCGCTATTTATAGTATCTTCAATATTTTTATAATCTAATTTTTTATTTTTTAAAAAGACTTCTCCAGATTCTATTTTATGAACTCCATATAAAGCTTCTGCCAAATAATCTCTTCCATCACCATGAAGTCCTGTTACAGCAATAACCTCTCCTCTTTTTAAGTTGAAGCTAATCTCTTTAAACTTATTTAATAGTGAAATATTTTTTACTTCCAGAAGCACTTCATCAAACGCTTTCTGTTTTTCTATAATCTCATTTTCTAAAGATTTTCCTACTAATAACTCAGTAGCTTTTTTCTCATTAATATTTTTAAATTCTCCGCTCTCAATAAAATTTCCATCTCTTAAAACGGTATATCTGTCACAAATACTAAAAAGTTCTGGCATTTTATGCGAGATATAGATCATACTCACACCATGTTCTTTCAATTTTTTCATCAATAGAAAAAGATGTTCAATCTCCTTATTAGTTAGTGCTGTTGTTGGTTCATCCATTATTATAAGTTTTGCATCAAAGAGTAGAGCTTTTGCAATCTCTATCAACTGCTTTCTAGAAGTTTCTAATTTTCTAACCTCTATTTTAGGATTAATATCTAAAGACATTCTTTCTAAAACCTCTTTAGATTTTTTTATCATCTCCTTTTTATCTAAAAATCCAAATTTATCAATTAGCTCTTCTCCTAAAAATAGATTTTCATAAACACTTAAATCGTTTACTAAATTAAGCTCCTGATGTATAAATCTTATTCCTAAATTTTGAGTTTTTTTGGTACTTAAATTTTCTATTTTATTTCCATTAAAAAAAATATCTCCATCTGTAGGAAGAAATGTTCCCGCTAAAATATTCATCAATGTAGATTTTCCAGCACCATTCTCTCCTAAAAGTCCATGTATTTCTCCTTTATTTACAGATAACGAAACTCCTTTTAATGCTTGAACTGGTCCAAAATACTTCACTATATTTTTCATTTCTAAAAGCATTGTTACCACCAACCTAATTTTTAAAATAAGGGTGAGATAATTAACACTCACCCTTTTATTTCTTAAATTCCACTTTGATATCTTGTTTTCCAATGCTCACTTTTCATGTAATCTTTATAATTATTGTTATCAATAGTTTCAGTTGGAATTAGATATAATCCTGAATAAGATTTTCCTCCAATAGTATCTGCTCCCATTTTTACAGCTTCTCTAACCATAGCTGGTGAAAATAGATAAGTTACTTGGTCTATTCCTAATTCATTCTTAACAATATCAAAAGTTTCTATATTCTCTTTTCTTCCACTAACTCCAGTTACAAGTTTTATATTTAGTTTAGCATTTCCGTTGTAGTTCATAATCGCATCTAAAACTCCAAGTGCAACTTCGTCATCATGAGTAAAAACTCCTTTTATACTTTCAACATCCTCTTTCTTTAAACTATTTAACAATGTTTCCATCTGCTCTTGAGCTTTTGCTCTTTGCCAGTCAGTACTAAATTGTTGAAATATAACTATATTTTTATCAGCTGTTTTTGTAAATCCATCTGAACGTTGCTGAGGAACTGTTGAGTTATCTCCTTTAAACTCAATTATATTAACTTTCCTATTTTTTAAATCTTCTGCAAAATATTTATTAAAATAGTTTCCTGTTTCTTCTCCAATTGTAAAATTATCTCCCATAACTTCAGCAGTTGGAGTAAAATTATCAATTAAACGATCATATACTATTAAAGGTATTCCTGCTTCTGTAACTTTCATTGCTCCAGATCTAAGTTCGTTTCCATTATGTGGCCATAAAACTATACAATCTACTTTTTCATTTATCAATGTATCTAATTGATTATTTTGTTCTGAAGCTTCAGCTGAAGTGAGAAACTTATACTGAAATCCATTTGCTTTTGCATACTCTTCAGCGGCAGCTCGAGCATGCTTAATACTTTCACCTAAAAATCCATGTGTTGCATTTGGCATAACTATTCCCAATACCTTTTCACTAGTATTGGCAAAAATAACTGTAGTAGCAAGTAGTAGAGTAATTAATAATGTTAACAATTTTTTCATAAAATCACTCCTCCTTCTATTTTATAAAACTTAGTTTGTTGTTTCTCTAACTATAAGCTCATGATTAAGAATAACCTTTTCTGGTTTACTCTCTATATCTGTTATTTTTCTAACCAAACATTTAACTGATTCAACTCCTAACTCGTATCCAGGTTGAGATATAGTCGTAAGAGATGGACTAGTTGCCATAGAAAAATCTATATTATCAAATCCTATAATTGCTACATTTTTAGGAATCTGTATTTTTTTATTATTTAAAGATTTTAAAATTCCAATTGCGATAATATCTGAAACTGTAAAAATTCCAATATTTTCTATTTTTCTATTATTTAAAATTATATCCATTTGTTTTTGTGCCTCTTGTATAGATAAGCTATCTAATAAAATTTCATTCTCTTTTTTTAACTCGAGTCCATTATCTTTAAGAGCTTTTATTACTCCATTTTTTCTTAATACCGAATATGTGTAATTATTTTTCATTGAGAAAAAATATATCTCTTTTTTTCCAATAGACAGCAGATGATGAATTGCTTCATAGGCTGCTTTTTCATGATCTATTGTAATATAAGATAAATTATTTTCTTCAATGTACTCACTACACTGTACTATTTTTTTAAAAACGTTTTCATCTTTTATTTTCTCAGATATTTTCTCTCTTGAAAGCCTTTCCAATAAAATTATTCCATCAACCAATTTTGTATTCAATAGGTTGATATAATCTAAAAGTTGTTTCTCTGATGAATAGCTGCTTCCTAAAATAATATTGTAACCTAAATTTTTAGCCGTTACTTCGATTCCTTGTAAAATCGATGAATAGTACGGATTTGAAAGTTCTGGAACAATTATTAAAATCATATTTCGTTGAGATTTATGTAAACTACTCGCCATAAAATTTGGAGTATAATTAAGTTCTTTTATTGCTGCCTCTACTTTAATTTTCGTAGATTCCTTTACTTTTTTTCCATTTATAACTCGCGAAACTGTCGCCAAGGAAACTTCCGCTAGTTTAGCAACATCATTTATTTTCAATTTTTTTACCTCTTTTTTAAAACGTTTTCATTTTATTTGATACTTTATATAACTTATAATTTTTTAAAAGTCAATAGACTTTAATAAATTTTTTTATAAAAAATCAGTGGAGAACTTTTTTTAAAAAATTTCTCCACCTAGTTTCAAAATATTATTTTTTTAATATATATCAGCTATACTATCTAATATATAAGTTGGATTATAAACACTTTTACTATCCCTTTTAGCTTCTCCTGTTAAAACTAATATTGTGTCACAGCCATTAATATACCCCGAAGCGATATCAGTATATAGTCTATCCCCCACTATTACTACT
>JBOGAY010000342.1:0-6339 GCA_051655925.1 Sarcina sp.
TTGAGTGGTCTAATTCACTTGATATGAATAGGAGCTGATTTTGTATGTTATTAGTATTTTGTAACAATTATAGAGAAGTTGAAAAATTAAATGTATTTAGTGACACAAAAGGTATTCCATATATAGAATTTTATATTCCAAGAAAAAATACTGATTTTAAAATATGTAAATCTATTGAAATTGAAAAATCTATTGAAGAAATAAAATCTAACTTACTTGAAGATGAATGGATTTCAGAACTAAACATTAGTGGAATTTCAAATGAAACTACATGTATTTCTTATGCTATAACAAAAGAAGTAATGTATGTTGTGCCTATTGAAAATTCAACACATATTGAAGTTAAAAGTTATATCAATAACTTAATAAGACATAATGAAGTTATTGATATAGATAAACTACAAATTGAATTAAATAGAACAAAAGCTTCTACAATTTCTGAATTTGCCGAAAATATAGTAAGAAGAATTTAATTTTATAGGGTGCATATAACATGTACCCTTTTTTTCTTTTTCTTTTGAATTTATGACATAAATTTTTTTCATAACGTAAATACTATTAATGCAAACCCTAATATGTAAAATCGTTAGGAGGTATTATTTTGAGTTTTGATAATGAAAATAAAAATCAAGAATTTAAAGTAGACTATATACTTAATAGTTGTATATCTCTACCTGCTAATTTCAAAAGAACTGAATATTTTCAAAGTAGTAAGTATAAAAGTATTATTTATGAAATTGAAAGTTTCGATGATTATGACAAAAGTTTAGTTAAATTTATTTGTAAATTTATATATTCATTTGAATCTTTAAAGGAAACTGAATTTTACTCAGATGATATTGAAAATTATAGAAAGTCTGTAGAAAGTTTCCTTGATTCTGTTCTTACTATTTCTTCTAAGGTCAGTGAACAAGAAGCAGATTTATTAATTAGATCTCTTGCAACTATCGTTTTTCCTCTCCTTAGAAAAAATTCTCCTAATATTATACGTATTTCAGATTTTCCAGAAGATAGTCTGGAATAATCAACTTTTAAATATCAAAAAAGGATTATTTTCTATATTGAAAATAGTCCTTTTTACTTTATAATTTATTAAATTAATCCTTTTAAGTTTTAAGCATCAATAGCAAATTTATTTAATCTATAAGTTCCTGTTGTAAATATTGCAACTCCCATTAATATCAATACAACACTTCCACTTATTATATTTCCATTTGCAATTTCTCCAATCCAATAAAATGGTGAAATGTAACTAATTCTCGCTAAATCAGCCATTGAATCTGGTAAATATGGCCTCATAACTCCAAGCGTCCCTATCATAAATAAACCAAGCCCCGAAAATGTTACTACCACTCCAATAATATCCGCTCTTTTAAACCATCTTACCATAAAAATTGTAACTGCTATAAATACAAAACTTGCTAATATAATCGCTATATACCCATTTAAAGGTACAACTCCTTTTAGCATCTCTGAATCTTTAACTACTGTATATGCCAAACTCATTGATGCTGCTAAAAAGATAAAGCATGCTAAAAAATTCCCTGTTAAAACTTCATAACTTTTATTAGGTGTTGTTACAAGTCTTTTTAAAACATTTTCTTTTTTAAGTTTTACTAAATCCTCAATTATCATTGCTGCTGACATAAATCCATAATAAGCTATCATAAGCAAACTAATAATTCCAGTTGGTACAATATCTTTTTTTATTTTTTCAACTAGAATATTATTTTCTAATGGAGCTCCTAAAATTTCTTTTTCAAGTAACTTTGTTGTGGCACTATTACTAACCTTCAAAATCTTCCTAAGCCCTGCAAAATTTTCTATTGTCACAACTGGAACTTTTTTATTTTTTATATTTTTTTGATACCCCTCTTCTATTGTAATTATTGCATCAAATTCTTCTAATTTCACTTTATCTCTCTCAAAGGTATTTCCATCTTTTATATTAACATTATCACCATTTTTAATTATTTCATCTATAAATATTTGTGAATATGGTGTTTTATCACTATCAACTAAAAGTATATTTGCTCCGCTCTCCTTATATCCCCCTCCCATCATAAACACTACAATTAAAGGTATAACAAATCCCATCACACATAAAGTTGGATTCTTTATGAGTCTTCTTAAATTTATTAATGTTAAACGAATTATTTTCATTATGCTATCACCTTCTTTCCTTTTATTTTGACAATAATAGCAATGCTCATTATTCCAATTATTGATATTAACTGAATTAACTTTGTCATAATAACACTAAAAGTTCCATGCATTTCATATGCTATAAACATATCACTTATAATCTTAATTGGATTTATATCACCTAGGATTCCTAAAAATGGAGCATTAAAATTGCTAAGCATAGTTACAAGCATAATTACAAGACCAACTACCATACCTACTTTTGGTGGTGTTAAAACTGTTATAAATATAGCACTCACAAATCCAAATAATGCTGAAATAATTGTCATAAGAAATATAATTCCTAAATTTCCTGAAAAAGCATTTCCTGTCACTCTAAATATTGTAATATATATCAACATCATACTTAGTACAAGTATTCCTTGCATTATCATATTATAAAACAGTAATTGAAATTTTGAATTTGGAGTTGAATTTTCTCTTACAGTTAAACTTTTCACATAATCTAAACATCTCTGCCCTGTATAACTATTTAAAAATATTACAATTATTGTAGAAATAAAACTAACTGCTAATACTCCCATACTTTGAGAAGATTTTTTTTCTACATCAGTAATATCTTTTAATACACCTCCATTCATAAGTAAAGCAATTTCTTCATCTTTCACTCCTTTTTTTGTTAAAAGAACTTGTTTGTGATAAGTATTTATTAAATCCTCAATAAACTGTGCACTATCGTGACTAGTCTCTATTAATTCAATTTTCAATTTATCACCATTCTCTAAAGCACTCTCATACCCTTTAAGTATTTTAATAGTTTGACTTTTCTTAGAATCTTTTATCTCTATATATTCACTTATTTCTTTACTTTCAAAAAAATTTATTAAACCTTTAGATGCTACTGTTTTATCTTCATCTTCTATCATTATTTTAAACTTTTCAATTTTTTCTCCCTCTTGTGCTTGTAATACGCCGTCTAAAAAAAATACTAATCCTGCTGGAAAAACTACATAAATTAATAACATTATTGGAAGTCCAGCTAACATTTGTTTCAAAGTTGATTTCATTAAAATTAAAACTTTATTCATCTTGCTTTCCTCCCTTAATCTCTCAAACTATTTCCTGTAAGTGCTAAAAATATATCCTCTAACTTTTCTTCCATATAATTAATATTTTTCACGTCAATATTTTTTTCCTCTAAAACTTTAAGTACTTTTATCATTTTAAATTTATCATTAATTGTACATACTAACTTTTGTTTATTTTCTATAACTTTTAAAACACCATCTACATTTTCAACTTCTAATAAAATATCATTTGTTATTTTAAACGCTTCTATTTCAACAACTTTATTTTTACTAAAAGTATCTCTAATATCATTCTTACTACCACTTGCTACTTCTTTCCCCTGATCTATAATAAATATTCTCTCACAAAGTTCTTCAACCTCCTCCATATAATGAGATGTATAAAGTATGCTTGTCCCCCATTTATTAGCCGTACTTTTTATAAAATCAAATATATGATTTCTTGATTGTGCATCAACTCCTACTGTTGGTTCATCTAAAATTAAAAGTTTTGGATGATGCATAAGTGCTACTGCCATATTAAGTCTTCTTTTCATTCCCCCTGAAAACTTATTAACTTTCTTTTTCTTTGTATCTTCAAGCCCTGCAATCTTTAACGCTTCATTTATTCTTTCTTTTAATAACTTTCCTGACAACCCATATAAAGCACCAAAATACTCCAAATTATCATAAGCATTTATAGTTTCTATAAGTGCTAAATCTTGCATTACATATCCTATGCACTCTTTGGCTTTTATTGTTGCTTTATCAATATCATGTCCACAAACTTCAACTTCACCACCACTCGGATCTAAAATACCTGTAATAATATTTAATAGTGTAGATTTTCCTGCTCCATTTGGTCCTATAAGACCAAATATCTCTTTTTCTTTAACTTCGAAATTTATATTGTCTAATACTAATTTATCTTTAAATCTTTTTGATATATTTACTACTTTTAACGCTACCATAAAAAAAGCGCCCCCTTATTTCATCTTATAATTATATTTTAGATAAAATATAGAAAGCTTTCTATTACTCAAGGTCATTACTAAAAATGACTTAAGTCACTATTTTATTTTTAAATGCAAATATCGCAATCTGTGTTCTGTCTCTAAGATCTAATTTAGCTAATATACTAGTTATATTGTTTTTTATAGTTCCTTCTGATAAAAATATTTCATTTGCGATTTCTTTATTAGTGAATCCTTTTGCTATATTCTTTATAATTTCGATTTCTTTTTTATTCAAATTATACTTTGAATTATCAAATTCATTTCTTTCTTCTATTGATTTATTTATTATTTTTCCTGCCATCTCGTGATTAATAACTACATTTCCATTGAATGCTGATTTTATTCCTTCATATATAACCTCTGGAGAACTATCCTTTAAAAGATATCCATATGCACCATAATTAAAGGCATCTCTAATATACTCACTATCTTTAAAAGTTGTCAAAATAAGAACCTTTATTTTTGCAAATTGCTCTTTTATAAGTTTAGTTCCTTTTACTCCATCACATTTTTGCATTCTAATATCCATTAAAACAACATCAACGCTTAATTCTTTACACTTCTCTAGTCCCTCATAACCATTTTCTGCTACTGCAACTACATCAATTTCTGCAAATGTTGATAACATAAGCCTAAGCCCTTCCCTTATAAGCCTTTCATCATCAACAATTAAAACTTTAATTTTTTCCATAGACCCCTCCATCATTTTTTGGAATTATAACTTTTGTAAGCATCCCTTCATTAAGCTTTGATTTCATATGAATTCTTCCAAACAACTCATATGTCCTTTCTTTAATACTTTTAAGGCCTACACCACTTTCTACTATATTTTCAGTTCCAATTCCATTATCTTTAATAGATAACATCATCTCTTCATCATAAAATCTAATAATTATATCAATCTTTGTTGCTTTACTATGTTTTATTGCATTTGATAAAATTTCTTGAACTATTCTATATATATTTGCACCTTGCTTTGCAGTGAATGCCCATTTTTCTCCTCTTACAGATAACTTTATTGTAATTGAAGAAAATTTTTCTACATTTTTGCAAAGTTCACTGATTCTAATTAAACACTCATAGTTAGAATATTCATTTGGTTTTAAATCTCTAACCGCTTCTTTTACATCCTGAAAACTATTTGCTACAAAATTTCTAAGCTCACCTGCCATATCTCCAAGCATATTATTTTGACTTTTTCCTACTCTTTCCATAGCCGATAACTGAATCATTGTAGTAGATAAAACATGCCCCACACTATCATGTATCTCTCTAGAAATTCTATTTCTTTCTTTTAAAATTGAAACTTCTTCAATTGACTGTGAATAAACTTCTAGCTCTTTATTAAGCCTCCTAAGTTCATCTTCTGAAATCCTAATTTTATCATATAAACCTTGTGCTTTATTTTTACTTTGATTAAGGTTATATATATGTGTGTATAGTATATATATTCCCATAATTGCAACAACTGCATATAAACTCAAAATATCTTTAAAAATAATAATATCCTTAAATATCAAAACTACTATTGTTGCTATTAAAAATTTTCTAGTATTACTTTTAAAATAAAAAATATCTCCTATAATTGATATAATATAAAAACTTAATTTAAAATTAAGCGTTACTGATAAAATTGTAATAACAATAAAATCAATAAATAAAACTCCTAACTTTAAAATTTCACTTTTCAAATAAAATATTCTTATGTTACTTAAAATAATTGCAATTAAGCTGACCACAATTATGCCTTCAGATTTTTTGTTTAAAAAAAGATCGACAGTAAATAAAAATATAAATACATATTTAAAATATAAACATTTATTCTCCCACATAAAAATCCCCCTGTTTATCTTTATTAATCATATCATCATTTAATTTTTATATTTGTAAGTTTTTGTGAATTTTAAAAGAATATTTCTATTACTAAATACTTTTAAAATCTTCTTTTAAACTTATTGAAAACATTTAAATAAGTTTTTTTTAATTAATAATATTATAAATTTATCTTTTAATTCAAAATTAATTTTTCAATTAAAAGATAAATTTATTAACATATAATCTAATTAATTATTTTTTTATTTTCATTTTAATATTAGGTATACTACCGATAT
>JBOGAY010000343.1:0-5978 GCA_051655925.1 Sarcina sp.
ATACCAACATTAAGACTTGTATTAGTTGCTGGCATAAATTTAATAAAAAATATTGAAAGAATAACTGGTCCAATTATAAATAATGCAAATCTACTTAAATTTTTAAAAGCCATAAGCTTCATATTATTAATCCATAAAACTAAAACACTTCTCATATTCTCACCTCTTTTTTCTTATTCACAAGCTTCGCTGCAATTATAGCTAATACTATACTAGTAACTAATCCAATAAATATAGCTTTTATAAGTCCTGATGTCTGCCCTAAATATATATTGTCAAAAATTCCTTCGCTAAAAATTTTAATAGGTGAAATGTGCAATATTTTATCAAGGACACTTCCATCTGCTGCTTGTATCGGGATATAAACTCCACCTAAAAATGATAATATAGGAAGAACTATAACTTGAACCAATGCAAATACCTTATCTTTTTCCTCAGATAAAAATGCTAAAACTGTTCCAATCAAAATACTCACAAGTCCTAAAGTTTGAATTCCTATATAAGTAACTAGCATATTATTTCCCCAATTAACGCCCATTATATATTTAGAAAATAAAATTCCTGGGGCAGTAATAAGAAACGATAATAAAAAGTATCCAATTGTTGAACTCATTATATATTTAAAATTAGAAGTTCCAGAAAGTCTTATTCTATCTAAAATACCTTTTCTTCTATCATAATCATATCCATCTATTGAAAAACACATAAGATACATTGCCATCATAACTATATTTGTAATAGCATAATAGTCTGTCCCTATTGGAGATTGCTTGCCTGTCAAAATCTCTTTCTCTACACTATCAAACTCTGTATCATCTAAAATTTCTTGTGCAATTACAGGATTTTCATTAATTGAAACTTTTATAGCCTCTGCTCTTTTATCAAAAGCACTAAGAAATGATTTTATATAATGATAATAAAATTTATCTTTATTATCTGCATAAATATCAATACTCTCACCATCTAAATTTATAAAAATATCTTTATTTTTATAAGCTTTATCAATTCCTTTTTCCTTGTTATCTATCTCTACAAACTTAAACTCATCTACATCCATATTTTTCACAATATCATCTAACATTTTAGAGTTCTCATCTGTTCCATCATCTAAGTAATAAACTGTCTTGCTATCAAGCTTTAAGCTTGTCTCCATAACCCCTGTCATAAGAGTTCCTATAACTAAAGTTAATATAATAGGAAAAACAGCTGAAAATATCAAATATCCTGGTGACCTAAAATTCTTTAAAACAACTTGTTTAATTATACCCCTCATAGCTACCCCCTAATCTCTAAGACTTCTGCCTGTAAGTGATAAAAATACCGTTTCTAAATTTATATCTTTAAACCCTATATTCTCAATCTTCACATCTTTTGTACTAAAATAATCTATTATATTATTAAGATTATTAACATCCTTATTTGAAAAAATAGTTATTTTATTTTCTTTATAATCAAACTTAGCAATACCTCTTATATCAGATAAACCATCTAAGTTTATATCTTCCTTGTTAAGACTAATCTCTAAAATATTGTGTTCACTAACTATACTTTTAAGTTCTTCCTTACGTCCTGAAACAATAACATTACCATGATCTATAATTGCTATCTCTGAACAAATAGATTCAACCTCTTCCATATAATGAGTCGTATAAATTATAGTAACTCCTTCTTCATTTAACTTTTTAACTGCCTCTAATATTGAATTTCTTGATTGTGGATCTATACCAACAGTAGGCTCATCCATAATAACTATCTCTGGGTCATGTAAAATAGCACATCCTATATTTAGTCTTCTTTTCATACCACCAGAAAACTCCTTAGAAAGCTTTTTCCTTACATCTGAAAGTCCTGTAAACTCTAAAGCAAACTCAATCCTTTCCTCAAGTTTTCTTCCTCTTAATCCATATAGCTGACCAAAAAACTTTAAATTTTCATAAGCTGTTAAATCAGAATAAACTGAAATATCTTGTGGTACAAATCCTATCTTCTTATTTTGTCCTCTCATACTTTTAGTCACATCAACATCTAAAATATTTACTTTTCCACTTGTAGACTTTAACAGTCCACATATAATCCCTATTGTTGTACTCTTTCCTGCCCCGTTAGGTCCAAGTAGTCCATATATCTCACCTTTCTTAATTTTCAAAGATAAATTATTTACAGCAACAAAATCCCCAAACTTTTTATTCAACTCATTTATTTCAATCGCAAACATTTAAATTTCCTCCTTAAATTCTTTTCTCTTTCTATATTTATATTCTATCCTCTTCCCCTACTTTTGTTTATTGATTAAAGTAATGAACCTACCATGACATTTGTCATCTTTTGAAATTTAAACTTTTTCGAAAAAAATAAGTAGCCAAGTTCTAACTCTTAGCTACTTATTTTTTATTTATATAAAATCTACGCTCTTTGTGTGCGTAATAATTTACTCTTGTATTTAATAATAAACTAGACATCCCTGTCTTTCTAATTGTTCTATAACATCACAATACTTAATTCTATTATTCCATCTTAAATCTACTCTTTCTAATTTTTTAAGACTTAAAATTTCAATAGGAAGCTCCGCTAAATCATTGCCTCTTAAATCAAGTTCTATAAGATTTCTAACTCCACCAATCTCTCTTGGAAGTTCTGTAAGTTTATTATTTCTAAGATTTAATCTTCTTAAAAACTTTAAAAAATCAATAGTTAACGGAAGCTCTGTAAGCTTATTATCACAAAGCTCTAAAACTCTTAAGTTTTTAAGATTACAAATACTCTCAGATAAACTCTCTATTTTATTGCCATTTAAATTTAAATTTCTAAGTGCTAATAAATTAAAAAAGCTTTCATCAAGATTTGATATTTCATTATTCATTGCTCTTATTTCAAACAAGCAATCAAGTTTATCAATACATTTTGGAAATTCCTTTATCTTATTATTACTAATATTCATATATCTAAGATATGTTAAATTGCAAATTTCATCCGGCAAAATTTCTATCTGATTATTATGAAGATATAAATATCTATCAAGATTTTTAAGTTCACCAATCTCACTTGGAATTTTCTTTATTTTATTAAAACCAAAATCAGCAGTTCTAAGCTTCTTTAAATTTTTAATCTCTGGATGAATACACTCTATCTCATTACACGAAAGATTTAAAACCTCTAAATTAATCATATTATAAACATCTAAATCTATATTTTTAACTTTATTATCATAAACACTAAGTTCTGTAACTTCTTCTAAATTCTCTATCTTTGGTATCTTAGTTATGTTCTGACTATTAAATCTATGAACCATTTCCCACCCCTCCTCTTAAGTTTATCTACCTTCTAAGTATTTGCTATTTTTTAAACTTTACCCAAATATTTTATAGCTATTTGTGTCCTATGGTCAAGCTTTGTTTTCTGCAAAATTGAAGTAATATAATTTCTAACTGTTCCCTCTGATATAAAGACCTTTTTACTAATTTCTTTATTACTTAATCCATTAGTAATTTCTCTAATTATATCTATTTCTCTCTTAGTGAAAATATCTATTTCAACCTTTTCTATTTCTTTAACTTTAATCCCTTGAGTTATTTTTTCTAAAACTTCTTGTTGAATAACAGAATGTCCTGCTTGAACCATTTTCAAAGTATCTATTATTTTATCTGGCTTTGTATTCTTTAAAATATATCCATTAGCACCGTACTCCATAGCCTTATCTATATACTCTTTCTCATCAAAAGTTGTAAGAATAACAACCTTAGTATTAGTATTTTGTTTAATAACTTTAGTAGCCTCAACACCATTCATAACAGGCATCCTTACATCAAGAAGTGCTACATCAACCTTATTACATAAAATAAAATTACTAGCTTCTTTACCATTTTCAAAAGTTTTAAGCACTTCAATATCTTTATCAATCCCCAAAATTATATTAAGACTTTCTCTTATCAAGCTATCATCATCAGCTATAATAATTTTCAAACTAACCTACCCCCTATTTATTAAAATAATTCCACTAAATCCATATTTTCCATCAAGAATAAATTTTCCCCCAAGTGAAGTTATCTCTTCCTCAATCTTACTAAGTCCATACCCTTTAATAATTTTATCTGTTCCGATACCATTATCACTAAATTGAACCTTTATCATCTTATGCATTATATTCACATGAAAATTCATTTTACTACATTCTGAATACTTAATAGCATTCGTAGACATCTCTACTACAAAATCTTCAATAGTATTCCAAAGTTTATATGATATAACACTCAAATCCCCATCAAATTCCATCTCATAATTTATCTGTGTATTACTAAGCTTCTCCATCAAAATATTACGGATTCTATTAATTCCAATCTCTTCTTTCAATGGTGCTGTCTTGTGAATTATATCTCTTATATCTTCCATTCCTGTTCTTAGATTTTCAATAACCTCATCAAGCATAACATTTCCTCTATCTTTATCAACTTCCATAATTATTTTAGTTGCTTCAAGTCTTAAAAGAGATCCTGCAATAGTATGTCCAATTCTATCATGCATTTTTCTGCCAAGCTCATTTCTTTCCTCAAGTCTTGCAAGTTTTATATTCTGCTTAGATTTTTCCTTGCTTCTCTTAGAATCATTTTTAATTCTAAGTAGCTCTTTTCTTTCTAAACTTTCCAATGCTTCAATTTTTTTAATTTTTTCCTTATAAAACGCCTGAAAATATGTAGCTAAAAAATATGTTATAACACTGTATAGATAAAAGAAAATTTCAGTTAAATTCATAATAACAAAACTACTTATAATAGCTACTAGCGTAACAGTAAGATTTCCCCATACATTAAACTTAATTCTCTCTATAACAAAAATAGCAATAAAAATAATGCTAAGTTTTACATTTTTACTTGTAAAAAATATAAGAATTCCAAGTTGAATACCACATATAATATTTTTTGTTTTTCTATTTTGGCATAATTCAGAAAGAACAAAAAAACCTATATTAACCCACAAATAAAGAGATACCCAAAAATAATTTAAATCTTCTGTATATAATATATTAAATCCTACAATACCAACCGTAATTATTACTTTATAAAGAATACTCACTATCGCTTTATCAATATACATAAATTCACCCCTAGTATATTTTACCATTTAATGGAACTAATTAGGAGGGCGATTAATTTTCAAAATAAAAAATGCCTATGCAGTTAAATTGCATAGGCATTTTTTATTATAACTTTCTTCTTTTGTTATACTAAACCATAGACTCAGGCAAGCACCAACGGCTTGTCCTTACTATAGTATTATATTACTTTATTTCAATAACATCAAACCCAAAATCTTCAATAGCTTCTGTTAAAGCTTCATTTGAAACTTCACCTTCAACTACAGCTTGACCAACTGTTACATCCATTTTTGTTATTCCTGCTACATCTGCTAAAGCTTTCTCTACATTAGCTACGCATTTTCCACATGACATTCCTTCTATTATAACTGTTTTCATCAGTATCACCTCATTTGTTAATTCACAAGATATTATAAGCCTCTTGTTAGGGCATGTACTTAATTTTGATTATAACTCTAAAATTTTCTAATTTAGAAAAAGATTTATTACATTTTTTAATTTTTTCTTTTTTGATTTAGCTATTTTAGCTTCTTATAATTGAAATTTTAAAAATTTATTTAATTACAGCTCCCAAAGGGAGCTGTAAAAATTTTAAGAGAAATTTTCTCTAATATCAGAAACTAACCATCCACTAATAATGAAGTCAAATTTAGTTTCTCCACATATTCTAATTTTATAAATTAAATTTAGGCTTAAATGTTTTTAATCTTAATGCATTAAGTAAAACTGTCACTGAGCTAAAACTCATTGCAAATGCACCAATCATAGGATTAAGAAGTGGTCCTCCAAATAAGTGAAGTACTCCCATTGCGATTGGAATACCAATTATATTAAATATTAATCCCCAGAATAAGTTTTCCTTAATATTTCTCATAGTTTTTCTACTTAA
>JBOGAY010000344.1:0-19722 GCA_051655925.1 Sarcina sp.
CTTACTCTAACCCAACTTAAATATATACGATAGAGCAACGGTCTAGTGCGTCAACCGTAGGTATCTTAACTTAAATATCGTAGCTTTAATTTCTCAAAGCTTAGTCTGGTGAACTATTTAATAGAAGCTACGCTCCTTGTGGGCGTAGTAATTCACTATAAGTTATTAACTTTTTTTATAAGGTCTTCTAATTTGTCAGTTGATGTAATTCTCTTATTACATTCTGAACTATCTAAACATATATGGAAGCCTAATGATTTATAAGCATCTAAATTTTTGCTTGATGTTTTACATATAGGAGAAACAAAAGCAACTTCATTTTGATCGCCTACATGATTGCAAAGTGTACAAACATTTGCATTAGAAGTTGTAGGAGTTGAAAGTCTGCAAGACATTCCAAATAATTTACCATCAAGGTTGTATATAATAAGTAATTTTCTTATTGCTGGATCAATCCATCCAAGATATACAAGCTTTGAATCTTGATTACTTAAATCAGGAAGTTTAAGTTTTTTTTCTTTTTTAAAAACTTTATTAATTTGAGCAGAAGTGATATTTTCCATACCATAGACATATTGATCAAGATTTTTTAAATAGCCATCAATATGAAGTGGGTCTGTTATCTTAGTTATATCAAGTATACTCTTTTCTTCATCATTTAAATTTTCGAATTTATTCCAAATTTTACTTTGAATATAAGCTTTAGTAGCCTCAATAATATTTGGATCAGTACAATTTCTAAATGTATTATTTAAATCAAATAGACATTTATTTATATAATTAAATTTATTTTTCTTTATAAATGTATTCATAAACTTTTAAACCTCTTTCTTTTATTATTTCAATTATATTATTAAAACAAAGAATATAAAAAAGCTATGTATTATAGAACCTATTTCAGCTAACCTAAAAATTTAGGCTCCAGACAAAGCATAGCTGCTTTTGATAGTCTTTGAAAGGAGCAAGCTGAGATATATTTGAATGTATAACTAGATACTTTCATAAAAAAACACCTCCTGTATATAAGTAATATTATATCACTAATTTATTTTCAAAATATGTATTGAATAAAAAAACACCTAGTAAGAAATAATATCTTGCTAGGTGTTTAGAATGCCTTAGATAGTTTTAAAGAGCTTCTTTATAAGGAACTAAAGCAATGTTTTCTCTTGACATAACTGCACCAAGTCCAATTAAATGAATCATTTCATTTACACTTGTACAGCAGTCAGCTAAAATTGAAATTTTATATTTTTCAGCAGCTTTAGAAATAGCTGTATGAGTTACACAGTTTTGTGTCATCATACCACAAACTAAAATTTCCTCTGCTCCTATTTCTGATAAAACTTTTTCAAGGTCAGTTTTATAGAATCCATCTGCGAAAGTTTTTACAACAACTTTTGCCTCAGGCGCTTTTTCAAGTATTCTTGTGTGGATTTTAACACCTTCAGTTCCTTCATTAAAGAATGGTGATAATCCAAGTTTTGGATCTGCTACATGTTGAATATTTATAATTGCAACATCATTTTTATGAGCTAAATCTATAGCAGCTTCTATATTTTCTAAAGTTTTTTCTGTATTCCATAAAGGGAATTTTCCACCTTCAAAATAGTCATTTTGTAAATCTATAATTAATAATGCTTTTTTCATTATTTCATCCTCCGTATCAGTTTTATAACTTTATTATTTCTATAATTTAATTATACTATTCTGACATTTATACTCAATTTTCTGATGAAAAAGTTAATGGGCAGGTACTTTCATGGTGAAAGTTTAGTGAATTTTATGAAATTAGAAACTAAAAACTTGATATTTGAATAAACTAACCTTAAATAGTAGTTGTGGAGGATATTAAATGAATGAAGAATTTTATATACAATCTTTAATTTCAATTCTTAGAAAAAATATGGAAAGTGATTATTTAAAAGGAACAACCAAAAGAGATGCTCATCCTAAAACTTTGGGATTATTTAAAGCTGAGTTTAAAGTAGTAGATGGATTGGAAAAAAACTTAAGAGTAGGTGTTTTTAAAGAAGTAAAATCGTATAAGAGTTTTATAAGAGTATCAAGTTCATCATCAAAAGTAGAGGGCGATGAAAGCAAGGATGCAAGGGGATTTGCAATCAAGCTTATAGATGTACAAGGGAAAAAAGTTTTAAGTAATGAAAAAAATACACAAGATTTTATTCTTTTAAGTAATGAGGTTTTCCCTTTTTCAAGTTTAAAAGCATTTCACGATTTAGTTTTAGCAAGAGAAAAGGGTAAATTACCAAGCTATCTTTTAAAATCTGTTTTAAAGGGGAATTTGCCAAACTTAATTAAACTTGCAGCAATACCTAAAAATCAAACTAGTCCTTTTGATATTAGTTATTTTAGTACAACATCATACAAATTTGGAAATGATGTAGTTCGTTATTGTATAGTTCCACAAAAACATCAAAAAAGTAAAATTCCAAAGGAAAAAACAGCATCTTATTTATCAAACAACATGCAAAAACAACTGGATAATGGAAAGATAGTTTTTGATTTCAAAGTGCAGTTTCAAAAAAAAGGAATGAAAGATGATCCATCAATTGTATGGAATAAAAGAAAATCTCCATATGTGAAAGTAGCTGAAATTATAATAGATAAGCAAAGCGTGATGGATAAAAGAAGGAATGAACTTGCTGAGTTATTATCATTTAATGTTGGTCAGTCACTAATAGAACATACACCAATAGGAGAATTTAATAGGGCTAGAATGAGAATATATACAGAGTTATCAAAGTTTAGACATATAAGAAATGGTGAGAAACTTTTAGAGCCTACAAATAAAGAATTTGATTCAATATAAAAAAATAAACTTAGCAAATTTTGCTAAGTTTATTTTTATGGTTTTATATAAGAGAATCCTTCTTCTTGCTTTTTAGCTAGTTCAATAACTCCAGCAGGTACAATTGTTACAAAAGGACACATATCTTCTTTTGCTAACTTTAAATTAGTCATTGTATTATTACAAGCAGCAATTACAACTCCTTTTTTTGTGAAATCCTCAAGTTCTTCATAAATATCTAGTTTTTTAGCTTCTCTTATTGTAAGTTTTTTTAATGGTTCACTATGAATTAAAATTTCAAGTTTTGTATCAGGCTCAGCTTTTAATATATTACGAATGTTTCCAAAAGCTAAGTTCCATTTTTCAACTTCATTTAAGTGTAAAATAATTTTCATAAAATCTACTTCCTTTCTATAATTTAACTAAAATAACTTATCTATATTTTTAGCTTACTCTTTTATAATTTTTAGAAGTTACAAAATAATTATTTTATAATAGATGGTGAAAGAAAATCATAATAATAATAGAAATTTAATTAAAAATTTAGTAGGGAGATTTTAAAATGGTAGTATTATATTTTTCAGGCACAGGAAATACAAAATATGTTGCTAGAAATTTTGCTAATAAAATGGAGTGTAAAAGTTATTCGATAGAAATTGATACAGACTTTGAACAGTTAATTTCAAGGAATGATACAATAACTTTTTGTTATCCTATTTATGGTTCATGTGTTCCTAAAATTATGGCAAAGTTTGTACAAAAATATAAGCAACTTTTAGATCGTAAAAAGATTATAATACTTATAACACAAATGATGTTTTCAGGTGATGGGGCAAGAGTTTTTACAGATTTATTAGAGGGCATAAAATATGAAGTTATATATGCAGAACATTTTAATATGCCTAATAATATACCTAATATTCCAATTATTAATGTAAAAAATGGTGATAAATTAAAAAAAAGAATTGAAAAAACTAATAAAAAAATAGATAAAGTATGTAGTGAAATAAATCATAAAATTGTTAAAAAAAGAGGATTTAATAAATTTTCAAAATTTCTTGGAGCGAAAATTCAAAGAGAAGGTTTTGAAAAAATGGATAAAAAAATAAATAATGCAGTTAAAGTTAATAATAGTTGTATCCTTTGTTCGAAATGCGTTAAAGTATGTCCTATGAAAAATTTATATATAGAAAATAAAAAGATAGAACAAAGAGGAAAATGTACTGTTTGTGATAGGTGTATGAATGTATGTCCTAAAAAGGCTATAACAATTTTGTATCATGGAAAAGTAAAAGAACAATATAAAGGAATAAAATAAGAAAAATCCATTTAAGATATTTGATTATTATGTGATGATAATTTTGAAATATACCCCTTAAGATATGTTTGATATCTTGAGGGGATTTTTTTATTTAATTTTTAAAAAGAAAGGAGGAAGTGCATATATAAAGGTTGTGGATAAATAAAGTGAAAAGTTATCCACAGGCTAGAGCAAGTAATTGCAATAGTTGTAGGAGGTGAGTGTCGCTCTGACTATCAGCTTGAAAAAGAATGGAACAACCTTTGTAAGGAAAGAACAACCTTATTTTAAGAAAAACGGAGATGAATTTAATGAATGATTTAATTGTTAAACAATTCAGAGAGAAAAATTTTTATAATTTTGTTTGGAATAATAGACCTTGCTGGATAGGCGTAGAGGTTGCAGGGAGATTTGGTTATGAGCACAAAAGAAAAGTTACTATGTTTGTAATGAAGATGAAGTGGAGATTATTTATAAAAATGAAAAGGCAGAGCCTACACCTAAAAAGACTAAAGCTACAAGCACTTCAGATAGCAAGCTTGATAAGCTAAAAGTAGCATATGATAGTGCTATGATGTTCAAGGAACTTTTGGATGATATTACACTTGATTCTACATACAAATTTTTATTTTTAAAGCAAATTTATCTCGATGCAGGGATTAGTTTACCTAAATTCATAGAAGAAGAAAGAGTATAATTTCAATAAATTGCAAATAACTAAGAATGGAGGAATGAAGTCAATGTGATGAAGTTTTTTCATTTTTTATGTATAATGATGAAAACTATTTTAGACAAATAGGAGGAACAAATGAAGAAAGAAGTTTTAACACAGTCAAAGCTGATGAAAGTTATGGATTGGAGCTATAAAAAGGCAGTTGATGGACTTCCAGGGATGGATACGGCAGATGAACTTGCACAGAATTATTTAAAGAAGTCTAAATCTGCTGATGAGGCTATTGATAAACTTATAACTTGGCAACAGACTAAAGGTGCTACAAGTGGTTTTTTAACAGGAATAGGTGGGATTGTAACACTTTCAGTTGCTATACCTACAAACATAACTTCAGTTTTATACATACAAATTAGAATGATTACAGCAATTGCTAGCATGAAAGGATATGATTTAAGGGATGATCAAGTAAAAACAATGGTTTTTGTTGCTTTAACAGGACAAGGAGCTACTGAAATTTTGAAAAAGAGTGGAATGAAAATTGGACAAGGGATGGCAACGACATTAGTACATAAAATTCCAACGGAAGTTATAAAAGCAATTAATCAAAAGGTAGGATTTAGACTTTTAACTAAGTTTGGTGAAAAGGGAGTTGTTAATCTTGGAAAAATGATACCTTTAGTTGGTGGTGTGATTGGAGGGGGCTTTGATGCAGTTGGAACAAGGATTATAGGTAAAACAGCTAAAAAACTTTTTTCTTAAAGAAAAAGTCTAAGACAAGATTGTTGGTTCTTTCTCATCTTTGGTGAAATAGAATACTGAATACATTAGAAAAGGGCATCCTAAAATGCCCTTTTGTTGTATACTTATTTTTTATACCCATACTTGAGTAAGAACCAGATTGTTCCTGTCTTAGACTTTCTTTATTTATATATTGTACTAAATTTAGTATGAATTCTGATATTATTTAACCATTGCTAGAATTTCTTCTTCTGGCATTGAAGAATCACATCTAACTTCAACTGATCCATTGTTTTTAACAATAAATCCAGGTACAGTTACAACATTATATTTTTCTCTGAAAGTATCTATGTTATCATCTGAAAAATCTTCACTATCTATATAGTAAACTTTAGTTTTTATTTGGTCGGCAAGTCCACTAAGCTTTTTAGCAAATTTACGACAAAAAGGACATGATCCTCTTCCGATATATACAACTGCTAAATCTTCAGCTACTAATAATTCATCAGCTTTTGCAGCAAGAACTTTTTCAAATAATTCTACGTCTTTATCATATGTGTCTAATCCAAACATTTTGATTCCTCCTAGTGTTTTATAATTTTACATAATTGTATCAAATCAAATTGAGAATATCAAATACGCTTTTTGTTATTAGAGATTTTGTATAGTTTTGTTTTATATTTACAAATGATATAATATTAGCAATTTATTTTACAAAGGAGAAAAAATAATGGAACATGTAGAGCATACTTTTGCACCGGTTTATAATGAAAATTCAAAGATTTTAATTCTTGGAACATTCCCGTCAGTGAAATCTAGAGAAAATGATTTCTACTATGGACATCCACAAAATAGATTTTGGAAAGTTATTAGTGCAATAACTGAAACTGAGCTACCAATTACCATAGAAGAAAAGAAAAACATACTTTTAAATAATAAAATAGCAGTATGGGATGTTATAGCATCTTGCGATATTATTGGATCAAGTGATTCTAGTATTACAAATGTAGTACCAAATGATATCACAGGAATTTTAGAGAATAGTCAAATTACAAAAATCTATGTGAATGGTGGAAAGGCTTATCAGCTATACAATAAATATATTTCAAAAAATATAGGAATTGAAGCTATAAAACTACCTTCAACAAGTCCTGCAAATGCGAGGTCTAGGCTTGAAAATCTGATTGAAGCATGGAAAATTTTAAAATTAGATATTAAATAAAAAAAGCATCTTATGAATAGAAGGTCACAACTATTCATAAGATGCTTTTTACGTATATTCTAAAAAATAAAGGGAAACATAATATCAATGAAATAAAGTCCTTGATTTTATAGGCACTTGCAATACCTGTAAATTCAAAAGATATCAAGCTATCTAAGGAATCCTAAAATCAAAGACTTCTTTTGTATTATGTTCTATTTAGTAGAATTTATACATTATAAACGAAGGAAAAGATTTTTGAGTGCTATATTTTAATTGTTTTGTTTATTAGAACTTTTGAAATACATCCTCATAAGATACTTAGTTTTGTCTGGTATCTTATGGGGATTTTTTTTGTTTCAAATTATATAAATACCTGTGGATAGTTTTATAAAAAAGTTATCCACAGGGTGAAGGGTAGTGATAGCAGTATTTGTAGAGGTTATTAGTTTTAAACTTACAACCTTTGTGGAAAAATAGAATAGGTTGTGAGTTTTAAACTCACAACCTACTAAAAAGAAGGTAGTAAATTTCAAGTAAATTCCAAATTAATAGTTTTAAATCGAGTAATATCAATGCTTGTAGAGGTTATGAGCAATATGCTCATAACCTCTAGAAAAGAGGAATAACCTTTGAAAGGAGGTGAAAAAATGCATGATTTATTAATTGGAGAATTTAAAGGTGAAAGTTTTAAAAATTTTGTTTTAGATGGAAGACCTTGTTGGATTGGACTTGATATAGCAGAGTATTTTGGATACAGAAATAAATCGAGGGCAATATTTGATTGTATAAAAAGGGAAAACTTTATTGAAGGAGAAGAGTACGCAATTTTAGAAGGAGATACTCTAAAATTATTTAAAGAAGTTTTTGCAGAGCAAGTTGAGGATTATAAGTTTGCTCCTAAAATAGTTATTTTATATGAAGAAGGGCTTTATGGTTTTTTAGGATATACAGAAAAACCTCTTGGTGTTGAGTTTAGACATTGGATTAGAAAAGATGTTATGCCTGCTTTAAGAAAGAAAGGCTACTATGTTATGGATGATGTAGAGATTAATGAAGAAGTAATTTCTTCTAAAGTACATAAAAGTAAAAGTGAAAAAGATGGTTCAAGTGCTGGTTTTGATAAATTTAGTACAGAAAAATTAGAGTCATTTAGAATGGCTCTTGAAGCAGCCAAGGTATTTGCACCAATTTTAGATAAGGCAACTAAAGATTCAACTTATAAGCTATTATATTTAAAGAAAATTTTCTTGGAAGCAGGAATTGAACTTCCTAAATTTATAGAAGAAGAAATAATGTAATAAATTCAGATTAAAAAATAGAAGTTTGTTTTTACAAGCTTCTATTTTTTTTATAGAATAATGTTATAAATAAGATAAATACTAGAAGTAAATTAATAAATATTGGAGTGGAGAAAATGGGAGCATTAGAAAAGAAATTACAACAAGAAGTTATAAAAAACTGTGAAATAGCAGAGGCTGAGTGTGAGTGTAAAATGACTAGACTTTTAAATACTATAGAAAAGTTTGGAATAGTTAGAACAGCACAAGAAATTATAAGAAAGCGTAGAACATCTGATTGTTTTAATACTTTATTAGAAAAAGGTCGTCTTGATTTAACAATGGAAGCAGCAATTGTTCAGGGGAAATATGCAGAATTATTTACGGATGAAGAAGTGAATAGTTGTTATGAATTACTTTGTGAGAATGGATATTACTAAAATGAAGAAGTGTTTGTTTTGCAAAGAAGAATTAAAAAAAGATCATTACTCAAACAAAGTTGGAGATTTTTGTAGTGAGCAGCATTTTGATGAGTATTTAAAATCTTTATCAGATAGCGAGTATGTGCAAATACAAAATTCTTTTTGTGTTTGTAGTGATGAATAATATATATGAGGGTTGTTAAGCATTTTAACAACCCTCATATATTTATAAATTTATTTTAAGTTTGAATTAATTTATGATTTGGTACAACTTTTATATATTTGTAGGATATAGCTTGTAATGATAGTTAAGTAGAGCCTAAGAGAGGTGAGAGTGTTAGAGGTATAAATATGCTTTTGCTTTAATATAATATATAGAGTACACTTAGTTCATAGCTTGAAACAAGCAATTGAAAACAAGCAACTAATATCGCGGGGTGGAGCAGTTGGCAGCTCGTTGGGCTCATAACCCAAAGGTCGTAGGTTCGAGTCCTGCCCCCGCTACCATAGAATAAAGTAAAGAGGTTAAATCATATGATTTAACCTCTTTTTTGTTATGATTCTTCTATGTTAGAATCATCTTCAAAATCTAAGTCTAATTCAATATTAAATTTAGACTCAACGTTTAGATTATTATTGGTGTCAGATTGAACCAATGAACCTATTGTTCCAAATAAACTTTCAAGTAAATTAATATTATCTTCAATGCTATTAAGTTCTTTATTAGAATTTTCCAAAATTACATCATTAGTAATGATTTTAATACTATCAGATTTATTTATATCAAATGTAGAATAAGAAATATCGCAATTTTCTTCTCTAAACCAAATTATTTTATCAATAGCAATATTATATGTTTTAGGAATTGAAGGATCAGGTGGTGAGGATATAAGAGATGTAGGTTCTTTTACTCCATCTAAAACAAGTGTATCTTGAATAACTGCTATAACTTTGCCTGTGAAAGTTACACTGTTAGAAGTTTCTAGAGTTATAAAATTATTAATTAGTTTTTTTAATAGATAATTCATGTAAAACCTCTTTCTAAAATCGATTATTATATATAATACGAACAAATTTGTATTTGTGACATAAGAGTAAAATTAAATTCCAATATTTTCAATAAAAGGGCTTGATTTGTTAATATAGGAAGACTGTGATATTATATATATCGATATAGGTACAAACCTATATGTTTTCTGTTTAAGGTAATTAGTACATAACTTGTATTTGGATAAGCTAAATATGAGAAGGAATTCAACTTGCAGAAAAATACGATACATATAATAAGTCATTCTTTTAGGATGTTACTTTAGGAGGAATTTTAGAATGAGTATACCAAATTGTCCAAAATGTAAATCAGAATACGTATATGAAGATGGAAGCTTATATATTTGCCCAGAGTGTGCATATGAGTGGGGAAAAGATGAAGAGATGGTTGATGAGTTTGCTTTAGTGGTTAAGGATTCAAATGGAAACTTACTTAAAGATGGAGATTCAGTTACTGTAATCAAAGACCTTAAAGTTAAAGGTGCTACATCAGCTCTTAAAAAAGGTACAAAGGTTAAGAATATAAGACTTGTTGAGGGTGACCACAACATTGATTGTAAAATAGATGGATTTGGAGCAATGAGCTTAAAATCAGAGTTTGTTAAAAAGTTATAGTAATTAAGGGGTTAGTTTTTACTAGCTCTTTTTTTCTAGCATTTTAACTTTGCGTAATGTAAAATTAAAATACAATTTATAAAATTAGAGAGGTACAAAAGAATGAATCAATATGCGATTTTAGCAAATCCAGGACATAATAGAATTTATTTTGATACAGCTGTTAGTATAGCCTGTTCAGAGCTTAAGGCTATAACTTCAGCATATGAAATAGAGCTTATGGAAGTAGAAGAGGGGAATATAGGATTACCTTCATGTATTTGTTTTAAAACAGAAGCTCCATTAACAGAGGAAGTAATTAAGGCAATAGGAACATCTTCAATTTATTATGCTTTATTTGAGATAATTGACGGTGGGTTATTAAAACCAATAGCACCTGTAGATTTTAAAACATTCCCAGAAAGTATGACACAAATACTTAAGTATAATGGTAAAACAAATGAGCAGTTTACAAGACTTATGGTTAATCTTGCTGTTAGTGCTTGTGAAACAAAAACTCCAGTATTAAAACTTTTAGATCCAATGTGTGGTAAGGGAACTACTTTATACGAAGGATTAATTAGAGGATTTGATGTTACTGGTGTTGAGATAGATGAAAAGTATGTTAATGAGATAGAAACTTTCATAGTTAGATTTATGAAAACTGGAAAGTACAAGCATAGAATTCAAACAGCTAAAATTCCAGGACCTAATGGAAAGAAAATGGCTAATAGTTTTACTTTAACTGCTGCCGTTGATAAGGCTGATTTCCTAAAAGGAGATTTTCAAACACTTCAACTTTATGGAGCAGACACAAGAAAGACAGATTTAATCTTAAAGAAAAAATCATGTGATATCATTGTTTCAGACCTTCCTTATGGGGTACAACATGGAAGTAAAAATCAAGGTACATCAAATATGGATAGAAGTCCTTTATGGCTTTTACAAGCAGCACTTCCAGCATGGCATACAGCTTTAAAAGCAAAAGGTTCAATAGTTCTTTCATTTAACGAATTTACAATGAAAAGAGAAGACCTTGCGACTCTTATGGAAGAGAAAGGATTTAGAGTTCTAGATGAAGAACCATATATCAATTACTTACATAGAGTTGATCAGTCAATAAATAGAAACTTAATAGTGGCTGTAAAAGCTTAAAAGATTAAAACTATCGCTAGTATTAGTGGTGGTTTTTCTTATTTACTATATATGCTACATGCTAAATAATGCTTTTATAGGGTTTTAAATTAGTTTAAAGATGATGAAAACATATTAACTACTTCTAAGTTTGATTACCTTTAAAATAGATATTTAAAGTATTTTTTTTGCGTTAAAAGATTTATTTGCTAGTAGATTTTGCTATAATTATATTATGTTAAAAATAGTAAATAAAAGAGGTGAATATAGATGTACTTATATCACGGCATTCGGCATGATATTATAAATAATAAAATAGTACCATTTGCGAAGTTGTATAAGTCAGGTGAAGAGCTTGATATAAGAGATGATGCTAAATTTCCAAACCATTATAAAAGAGAACATCAAAAAGTAAAGATACTTAATTGTTTAAAAAGAGATGTAATATTTTTAACACCTATTCCACCAAAAATTTTAAATAATGAGATGAAAAGAAGAACAGGAATGTCTTTTGCTGGTAGTGGATTTTATAAAATAGATATGGATAAACTGGAAAGGGATAAAATGTGTATATATCTAGCATTTGACCAAGATGAAGAAGGTGAATTTTTTGAAGTCACTGATGAATTTTTAGATGATTTTGATAAGTATATGGATTATAGTCAGGATGCAAAAGATTATTGGGAAAATGTTACAATGAATAGTTATATAAAAAATTCACTTTTACTTGCAGGAACATATTTATTTTTATACAAGGGTGAAATTGACTTAGAAGATTGTGAGAAAATAATGTTATAAAAAAGGCTCAAAATAAAAATATTTGAGCCTTTTTATTTTTAAAAATATATTTTAATATAAAAAGCACAATCTTGAAAAAGATTGTGCTAAATTTAAAGATATTTAGGAGTATTGTATGCTTTTTTAATTAATTAAATTAGGGGTAATTAATCAAAAAACATACTAAAAATATATATACTAAATATATTGTGGATTACATTTGGTATATTTATATTAAAGCAATTTAATGCTAGAATATCTTATTTACTTAGAGTTTTAATCCATTTATCAGCTATTTTTTGCTCATGTTTTTTGAAGTGTTCATATTTTTTATATTCTCTTAATGAGTGTTTGATAGTTTTATCAAGTTCAGCAAGATCCATATGATCTTTTAATGCTTCGTGAGAATAAACTTCTCTTAAAGCTTTCATAGCTTCTCGTTTTTCTTTATGATCTTTAAGATTATCTAATAATTTTTTTAATAAATCTTTTTTCTCTATAAGTTCGGGATCAGTTCCTTCTTCTGCTATTGCAAGTAAAGTTTCTAATCTTTTCTTTGTGTGTTTTAATGTTACATCTTCTAGACTATCGTCTATTCCATAGGTTTTTAAGAATTTTTCAAATTCTACTAAGTTATTTTCGTTATTGAATAATGTGTCAATTTCTAATTCTGTATATATTTCCATATCTAGGACCTCCTATGAAATAAGTTTAATTTAATTATTTATTAGTGTTTTTTGAACCTTCGAATTTGTGCTCAACTTTTTGTTCTTCTTTTCTAAGTTCGTTTAATTTAGATTTTTCATTGTAAATTTCTCTTTTTTTAAATCTTCTATCACCTGTATTACTCATTGATATAACCTCAAATCTTTATTATGAACTTATGATATCATTAGCATAGTTTGTTGTAAAAAATCCTTTTTGAGGTAATTAGAACTAATTTAAGGAATTGTTTGTTAAAATTAAAATGATTTTTAAGTTTTTTTACTTTTAGTATTAGTAAAAGTTTAAAAAAATATTTTTGAAATAAAAAATATATGGATTATTCTATATATCACCAGTAGTATGAAAAGTCTATTTTAAGCAAATTATAACTTAAATGATGGAATGTTGTATAATAGATTTGGTAAAAGTAATTATTTTGATTAGAGGTGTTAAAAGTGGATTTAGTAACTTTATATAACGAATATAAGAAGTATCTTGGTGAATATACATCATATGTATTTGAGCTTGCAGGAATGAATTTAAATGGTTGTGAAGATGAATCAGTTTTAGATAAGTTAAAAGCTTACCAAATTAAGTTTGAAGATATAAAAATAAAAGCAGATGTAGTAGAAGTTGATGATGCTAATAAGCAAAATCTTCAAGATTTAAAATACTTAGTAATGGATGCTTTGTTTGCTTCTCTTGATTTGACAACTTTCTATTCATACAAAGAAGAAGAGCGATTTAAAATGAGAGCAGTTAACTTTGTTAACAAAAGAAAAAGAGCAGAAATGTTCAATGAATCAATGCATGCACCGTGTAGAGTTGATTTTTAAATGATAAGGAAACTGTGGAATCATCCACAGTTTTTTTATACTTTAAAATCTATTTTGTTTCCTAGATTAGGATCTTTAGCAGTTGTAGCTCTAAGAATTTGATTCATTCCATTAGCTACTTGCTTTTCATTATTCATAGCCATTTTTAGCAGTGAAATAGAAACTGCACCTTTAAGAGAATTTTGACTCATTCCTATAGACATTTTTGCTACATTCATAAATTTCTCCTTTCAAAATGATTTGTTAAGCTTTTAAAATTATCGACATTAATTTTAAAAGTTTTAGTTTAATTTTTTAAGAAAAATTATTTACTTTAAAAGCTATTTATGGAAAAATAAGATAATGATGATTTTGTAATAATTATTATAGATGGATATTAAATTTCGAGATATTTTTACTTAGCATAAGATTAGATAATGAATTTACTTAAAAACAAAAGTTATCTAGTTTTACAATAGTGAATTAAATAATTATAATAGAATAGGCAAAACACTAGATATAGTGTTTAAAAAATGGACGTAAATAAAATGATACTATATATTGTATAGGGGGATTTTGAGGAATATGATAAATAACGCATGTACACAGGCGATGGGCTACTTAAGAGAAGGTTCAGATAGCTATTTAGAGGAAAAATTAAGAGCGGCTTTAGAGAATATAATTACACCTAACATGAATGAGAGAGAAATAAATAATTCAATACTACAAGTAGCGTTAGAATTAACAACTCAGTTCGAACCAAATTGGCAAGACATAGCTTCACACATATATGTTTTGAATTTGAGAGAAGATATTGCAAAGAATAGAGCAATAGATAGCAATAGTGTATATGAGAATTTTTATGGGCTTATAAAGGAATTAACTTCAAAGGGGTTATATGGTGAATACATACTAGAAAACTATTCTAAAGATGATATAGAAGAGTTAGAAAGAGAAATGAAACCAGAGAGAGATTTCTTATTCACTTATAGTGGAATAAAACTTTTAGCTGAAAGATATTTAGTTGAAAATTTCGATAGAACAAAAACAGAACTTCCACAACAAATGTTTATGGGAATTGCTATGCACTTAGCTATACCAGAGAAGAAGGAAGATAGATTATACTGGGTTAAAAGATTCTATAATTCATTAAGCCAGCTTAAAGCAACAATGGCTACACCTACGATGTCAAATGCTAGAAAGCCATTTTATCAATTAAGTTCATGCTTTATAGATACTGTTGAGGATAGCTTAAATGGAATATATAAAACAGTTGATAATTTTGCTAAAGTTTCTAAGTTCGGTGGTGGAATGGGAATTTACATTGGAAAAGTTAGAGCACTTGGGTCAGCAATTAGAGGATTTAAAGGTGCTTCAGGTGGAATAATTCCTTGGGTAAAACTTATGAATGATACAGCTATTGCAGTTGATCAACTTGGAGTTAGAAATGGTTCTGTTGCGATATGGCTTGATGCTTGGCATAAGGATGTGGCAGAGTTCTTACAAATTAGAACTAATAATGGAGATGACAGAAAGAAAGCACATGATGTTTTCCCGGGAATCTGTTACCCAGATTTATTCTGGAAACTTGCACAGAAAGATATGTCATCTAAGTGGTACATGATGTGTCCACACCAAATTAAAGAAGTTATGGGATTTGCACTTGAAGATTTCTATGGAGATGAGTGGGAAAAGAAATACTATGAGTGCGTAGAAAATGATGCAATTGATAAAAGGGTTATGGAAGTTAGAGATGTTGTAAGACTTATAATTAAGAGTGCAGCTGAAACAGGAACTCCATTTGCTTTCTTTAGAGATACAGTAAATAAAATGAATCCTAATAAACACAAAGGTATGATTTATTCATCAAACTTATGCACAGAGATAATGCAAAATATGAGTGCGGCAGAAGTTTTAAAAACAGAAATAGTTGATGAGAATGGTGACAAGATAGTAGTTGAAAGAACTAAGGCTGGAGATTTTGTTGTTTGTAATTTATCTTCAATAGTTTTAGGAAATGTTGATGTTAATTCACAAGCTGAACTAGAAGAAATAATTGAAACACAAATTAGAGCTATGGACAATGTTATAGATCTTAATTACTATTCAGTTCCATATGCAGAAGTAACTAATAAAAAATATAGAGCAGTAGGACTTGGTACTTCAGGATATCATCATATGTTAGTTAATAATAAAATAGTTTGGGATAGTAAAAAACATTTTGACTTTGCAGATAAAGTTTATGAAGATATTAACTACTATGCAATTAAAGCAAGTATTAAAATAGCTAAAGAAAAAGGTAGATATGATTTATTTGAAGGGTCAGATTGGGATAACGGAGATTACTTCAAGTTAAGAGGATATGATTCAGAAAGATGGACAAATGTTAGAGAAGATATATCACAATTTGGTATGAGAAATGGTTACCTATTTGCAGTTGCACCTAATGGTTCAACAGCTACAATAGCAGGAACTTCAGAAGGGATAGACCCAGTAATGGCTAAATTCTGGTTAGAAGAGAAAAAAGGAAGTATTATTCCTAAAACAGCACCAAACTTAACAGCAGATAATGGATATCTATATATGTCAGCTTATGATATGGATCAAGAATGGTTAGTAGAAGCTGCGGCTGTAAGACAAAGACATATAGACCAAGCGCAATCATTTAACCTTTATATAACAACAGATTCAACTATGAGACAAATAGCTGATCTTTATATTCAGGCTTGCAACCAAGGTGTTAAAAGTATTTACTATGTAAGAAGTAAATCGCTAGAAGTTGAAGAATGTGCAATGTGTTCTGCATAGTTGGGGTTAGTTTTTTAAAATATAAAAAGAGGTGTGTGTAATGGAAATAAATAAGAAGTCTCTATTTAATGAATTTGGAGATATAGAAGTATCAAAGAAAAGAATGGTTAATGGTAATACAACAAACCTTAACGATTTTAACAACATGAAATATTCATGGGTATCTGATTGGTACAGACAAGCGATGAACAACTTTTGGATACCAGAAGAAATAAACCTTGCTCAAGATTTAAAGGATTATAAAAAGCTTACAGTTGATGAAAAAACTGCATATGATAAAATACTTTCATTTTTAATATTCCTTGATTCAATACAAACAGCAAACCTTGGGAACATAAACAACTACGTAACAGCATCAGAAGTTAACTTATGTCTTACAATTCAAGCATTCCAAGAAGCTGTACACTCACAAAGTTACAGTTATATGCTTGATAGTATTTGTTCACCAGAAGAAAGAAATGAAATTTTATATCAATGGAAAGATGATGAAATCCTTCTTGAAAGAAATAAGTTCATAGGTGATTTATATAATGGGTTCATAGAAAATCCAACAATGCATAATTTCATAAAATCAGTAATGGCAAACTATATCCTTGAAGGAGTTTACTTCTACTCAGGATTTATGTTCTTCTATAATCTTGAGAGAAATGGTAAAATGCCAGGTTCAGCACAAGAAATTAGATATATCAACAGAGATGAAAATACTCACCTTTGGTTGTTTAGAAATATTATAAGAGAACTTACAAGAGAAATGCCAGAAGTATTCACAGAAGAATTTATAAATGAATTAAGAGAGATGCTTCAAACTGGTGTTGAAAATGAAATTGCATGGGGTAAATATGTAATAGGAAATAGAGTAAAAGGAATTAATGAGAATCTTATAGAAAACTATATCAAATATATAGGTAACTTAAGACTTAGAGATTTAGGATTTGAAATATTATATCCAGAACACACAGAAAATCCAGCTAAATGGGTTGAACAGTATTCAGACCCTAATATGGTTAAAACAGATTTCTTTGAAGCTAAATCAACAGCTTATGCAAAAGCTGGAGCTTTAGTTGACGATCTGTAAAAATGATAATTATTTAAGAAAACTTTAAAAATAAAGAAACTCAATCAGAAGAAATTTTGATTGAGTTTTTTTATTTTAGAAAAAGTGAAGTTGAAAAATTGATTTTAAATAATGTTAAAAAATTTATTATAGAGAAATATATAATAAAAAAATTGTAAAACTAGACAAATGACGTATAAAGAACTCTTTTATTTATGAACTAGTTTAAATAACTTAAAATAAAAAAAGAGAGGAAGGAAATATATGTTACAAACAGAAGAAAAAATATTAGTAGAATCAGCAATTGATGCTTATAAAAAATTACTTAGCTCTAAGCTTATGAAAAAAACAAATTTAACTGAATTTTCAAATGAATTGATAGTTACAGGGATACCTCTTGGTAATGCTGTTAATAGTGAGGTGCCAGGTGATACGGTTATGAATATGCCTAATGCACAAGTAGTTGGAAATCAAAATGTACCTATGGTTTATTTAAATGGATCAAATATTCCAAATGCTTATGCAAGTCCTGGGAATGAGGTTAAAATATTAGAAATTTTTAAAAATATGGTTTTAGTATTAATTCCTGTAGGAAGTGGTGCAGAGGGAAATGGCGAATGGGTTATTGGATATTTTAAACCCTCAGTTTTAGGTAATACTGTAGAAGTTAATTACAATACTATAACTTGGAATGATGGAAGTAATAAAACAGTTGTAGATTCTAATGGGAACTTTTTATATTCACTTCCAGCAAGTCAAACTATACAATTTCTATATGAAACTACTAATGATAATTATGCATGTATATTATTTAATGATTCAACAGGAGCTTTAGCTACTGGTTATGTATCTATGAGTGAAGGCACATTTTATAGATACAGTTATTTAAGAAGTGGTGCACTTCAACCACCTAAAATTTCTGATAGTTCAGCATCATTGCCTAGTAATATTCATATGAATTTACAAACTGGCTTAGGTACTTTAGATGGAAGTAGTTCAATTGTGAATTCATTTAATGGAATTAATCAAGGAGCAAAAGTACCAGCTTATTTTGAACTATCAAATGGATTAGGTTGTACAGTTTTGAGTTCTAGTGGAAATTTAAAGGCAGGAAAAGCTTTAAATACATTAAATGATATCCTAGATAATTCAAATGCAAGTAATTTAGCTCCAGGATATTATCATCATTTATATGCACCAGCTAATTATTCTGATGCATTAAGTTGTCAAGAACAAGGAGCTTGTTTTGGAAAAGCTTTAGTAAGTAGTGCTATTCCAGGTACAAATTATGTTCTAGCATTAAAGGTTGATGAAGTCTCATTTAATAATGAATCAGATATAAATTTACCTTATATTGAACAATGCGTAACTGAGTTTATGAATGGGTTAGAAAACGTAATACAGGGAAACTTTAATGTTATGTTATATTCATCTTTAAATATGATAAATAATGTTTCAAATCCACCAATGTATACAAGTGAAAAATTAACAAAAGGTTTATTATGGATGGATTATTATTTATCAGGAATAACAGATTCAGTCTATGAGCCTACTAATTCAGAAATTGTAAATGCTTTTTATGAAATGAATAGTATTCAATGGGGTGGACAAACTGGATGGTCTATTTGGGGATATGAAGATTCAAATAATGTAGTATCATGTATAGTCAATTTAGATGCCATATATGATGCTAATTTATATTATAATCCTGTGTCTAGTTCATCAAGTTCTCCATCTAATGGAGGATCTACAAATAATCCATTGGCTAAAGGTGATGTAGTTGAAATTAAAGAGGGTGCAGAATATTTTGCACAAGGTCCAACAATAGGTTCTCTAATGAATGATACATTTGAAATAATGAGTATAATATCATCAATAAATACAGGAGCTTCAGATCAAAGTGGTTATGTTATTAAGAGTTGTTCTACTGGAGAGGAATATAATATTTATTCAGATCAAGTTGAAGCTGTAAAGCAAGTTATAGATACTGGCTGGAAAGAAATCAATAATTCATGGTATTACTTTAATTCAGAGGGAGTTATGGTTAAAGGATGGCAAACAATTGATAATGTAGAGTATTACTTTGATAATGCTGGAGTTATGCAAACAGGATGGCATAAAGAATGGGGAGATTATTATTACTTTAACTCATTAGGGCACATGGTTAAGGGATGGCAAACAATTGATAATGTAGAGTATTACTTTGATAATGCTGGAGTTATGCAAACAGGGTGGCATAAAGAATGGGGAGATTATTATTACTTTAACTCATTAGGGCACATGGTTAAGGGATGGCAAACAATTGATAATGTAGAGTATTACTTTGATAATGCTGGAGTTATGCAAACAGGGTGGCATAAAG
>JBOGAY010000345.1:0-30495 GCA_051655925.1 Sarcina sp.
TTAACAAAAAAAAAACACGCGACTCATGTCGCTTCTATTATTCTACAGCTATTATGAAGTAATATAATGGTTGATTTCCTTTATAACATTGTATATCGAAATCTTCATACTTTTCTTCTAAATTAGCTACTAATTCCTCAACTTTAGTCTCATCACAATCTTCTCCATAGAATATTGTAATAAGTTCTGAGTCTTCATCTGTTAACTTTTCAATTAAAGTACTTGCAACATCATAAGCTGACTCTCCAACCTCTTTAATTTTTCCTTCTATAAGTCCAAGAATATTTCCTTCTTTGATTTCAATTCCGTCCATTTCAGTATCTCTTACTGCATAAGTAACAGATGCTGATTTAACATTATTCATAGCTGTTTTAAATTCTTGCTCATTTGCATCTACATCAGCATGAGGATTGAACATTGTAACTGCTGTAATACCTTGTGGTACTGTTGTTGTAGGAATAACTCTTACATCTTTTTCTGATATTTCAGCTGCTTGATTTGCTGCCATTATAATATTTTTATTATTTGGAAGTATAAAAATATGTTCTGCATTTATTTTCTCTATTGCATCAACCATATCTTGTGTACTTGGGTTCATAGTTTGACCACCTTCAATTATGTAGTCAACTCCAAGATCTCTAAATATATCAGTCATTCCTGATCCCATAGCAACTGAAATAAATCCAAACTCTTTTGCCTCAGCTTGAACTTCCTCAACTTTTACAGTTGTAGCAGTTTTTTCTTCTGACATTGCAAGAATTTCTCTATGCTCTTCTTTCATATTATCTATTTTAATATTTGATAATTCTCCAAGCTTCACAGCCATTGATAATACTCTACCTGGATCATTTGTATGAATATGTGTTTTAATAACATCATCATATCCAACAACTATCATAGAATCCCCAAGGCTCTCTATACTATTTTTAAATTCATCAGCATTTTTAGCATCTCCAAGAATTATAAACTCTGTACAATAAGCAAATTTAATATCATCTTCACTTATTGTTTCTTGAGCTGAATTTGTAGCATGATTTTCACTACTAGCAACATTAACTACAGCTACTTCTTCAATTTTAAGATTATTTCTTAAAGCTTCAAGCATACCTTCTAATATAATTAAAAGCCCCATTCCACCTGAATCTACAACTCCAGCCTTTTTAAGTGCTGGAAGCATTTCTGGTGTTTTATCAAGCATAGTTTTACATTCTCTTGTAACTTCTACCATTAATGATTCTATATCTTTAGAAGTTGTAACACTTGCTGTTTCTCCTGCTGCTCTAATTATTGTAAGAATTGTCCCCTCTGTAGGTCTCATAACTGCTTTATAAGCTGCTTTTGCCCCTTCTTCTAGCGCTCTAACAAAATCACTAACTTCAGCTTCATTTACACCTTCAAACCCTTTAGACATACCTCTTAAAATTTGTGAAAGTATAACTCCTGAGTTACCTCTAGCTCCCATAAGAGCACCTTTTGCAAGCCTTTTTGAAACATCTGCAATATCACCATTTCTTTTAGCCGCAATTTCTTTAACAGCTGCCTTAAATGTCATTGACATATTTGTTCCTGTATCCCCATCTGGTACTGGGAATACATTTAGTGAGTTAACATATTCACTTTGTGACTCTAAACTATTTGATGCATTTTGCACCATAGCATAAAACTGTTCCCCACTTATTTTATTATATTTCATTATGTTTTACCTCCTAGACTCTTACAGCCTGAACATTTACTGTTATAGCTGATACCTTCAAGCCAGTATAATTTTCTACATTATATTTTACTTTTTGAATTATATTATTTGCTATCACTGAAATTTTTGTGCCATATTCAACCATTATAAAAAGTTCTATAGCTAGTTTATCATCTTTGTGAGTTATCTTAACTCCTTTTGAAAGGTTCTCGATCTTCATAAGTTCCCAAAGTCCTTCTGTAGCACTTTTTGAAACCATCCCAACAACACCATAACATTCCATTGTTGATAATCCTATTATTTTTGATAACACATCATCTGCATAGGCCACATGCCCTTGCTCATTTGAATATCCAATCATGATGACTCCTCCTCAACTATTCCATATAATATATTTTATATTAAATATTTATATTATTCAAGATTTATTATTTATTATTAAGTTTACCTATATTATAGAAGATTACAAGTTTTTTTTAATAATTTTATATTTTACTTGCAAAAATTATTATCTTTATGCTAGAATAGTATTTGTCCTATTGAAGATTTATCTTCATATGAAGGAGGTGTTTTTAAATGGCAAGAAAATGCGATATATGTGCTAAAGGTGTTGTTGCTGGAAAGCAATACTCACACTCACACAGACAATCAAATAGAACTTGGGCTCCTAACGTTAAGAAAATTAAAGCTATCGTTAAAGGTACACCTAAGACAATAACAGTTTGTACTAGATGTTTAAGATCTGGTAAGGTTCAAAGAGCTGTATAGTTCTTTGATAAAAATGCAATTGTGAAAGCAATTGCATTTTTTTGTGCAAAAACAAGGAGAGCAGTTACAATATCTGCTCCCCTTTTTATTATGTATTCATTTAATTCTTTTTGAATACTTTTATTATTTTACCTATAAACTTTGGTAGTTTTATTACTGTAATTTTCATCTACTCATCACCTTCTATAATTAAACTTATTATATATTATGCAACAAGTAGTGAAAATGTTCCTATTCATTAGAATATATTACTAATAACTTTCCTTTTTCAAATGAAACCTCTATTTCTTTATCTAAAAATTCATTTGAATTGCAAAGACTTTCAAACGGTTCAAGTATATAATCATATAATGGATACTTAGCATTTAATATATTTAAGCCCTTAACCTCTTCTCCAAAAGTATAAAAAGAAACTATATCACCATAATCTCCTGATATTTTAAAAGATTTCTCTCTTAAAAAAACCTTATTTTTTTCATCTATAATATATGCATCAACATTATTTTTCATACATTTATTTAAAAGCCCTAAATTTCCTAGCAAATGATCTATTCTACCCCCAGTCATACCAAGCATTATAATTTCATTAGCATTTAATTTAAAAGCTATATTTACTGCAACATCTGAATCAGTATAATCTTTTTCACTAGGATACATAATATTATTAATACCTTTTAAATTTTCTTCAAAGTCTGCACCAATAGAGTCAAAATCTCCAACTGCGTAATCTGGCTTTATCCCATGTTCTATAAAAACCTCAGTCCCCCCATCTATTGCAATTGTTTTATCACAATACTTTAAATACTTACTAAAAAGTTCTTCACTAGGTTTATTTCCAGCTGCAACCATAAGTACTTTCATAATTAAAGACTTTCTCTTAAAATTTTTATATTTTTTTCTATTTCATCATCTTTAAATACTGCTGATCCTGCAACTATAACATTAGCCCCTGCATCTACAACAGCTTTAATATTATTAACACCAATTCCTCCATCAACTTGAATTAATAAGTTTTCATTACCTACTTCTGTAGCCATCTTTTTGACTTCTTTAATTTTTTCTAATGAATACTCTATAAAACTTTGTCCTCCAAACCCTGGATTTACTGACATTATAAGAACCATATCTAAATTTTTAATTACATATTTTAAAACTTCTACAGGCGTTGCTGGATTTAATGAAACTCCTGCTTTCATTCCTTTACTTTGAATATATTGAATTGCTCTATCAAGATGTTTTTCTGCTTCATAATGAATTGTTAATATATCTGCTCCTGCCTTTGCAAAATCATCTATATATTTTGATGGTTCTTCTATCATAAGATGAACATCAAACACCATTTTACAATCATTTCTTAATGCATTTATAACAGGAAATCCAAAACTTATGTTAGGTACATATCTACCATCCATAACATCTATATGTAAAAACTCTGCTCCTGCCTCTTCTACTCTTTTTACTTGATCACCTAAAACTTTAAAATCTGCTGATAATATTGATGGTGCTATTTTTACCATTTATCTCACTCTCCCATTTAATATTTCTTCTAACCTTTTAATGTAAAAATCATATCTTAATTTATCTATATTTCCTTCTTCAACATTTTTCTTTATAGCACAATTTGGTTCTTTATAGTGATTACATCCTCTAAATTTACAGTCATCTTGATATTTTCTAAATTCAGGGAAACAATACTTTAAATCTTCTTTATCCATAAAACTTAAATCAACTGTTGAAAACCCTGGTGTATCAACTAAGAATCCATCTTCTATCTCTATAAGTTCACTATGTCTTGTTGTGTGTTTACCTCTACCTATTTTTTCACTTACCGAACCTGTTTCCATGTGCTCTCTATCTATAAGTGCATTAGATAGTGTTGATTTTCCAGCACCTGAAGGTCCACAAAGAACTGTTATATGTCCTTTTATCATTTTTTTCAACTCATTTAATCCCTTTTGTTCTTTCGCATTTATAAATAACACTTCATATCCAATAGCCTTAATATCATTTGCAATTTTTTCTTTCTCTTCATTTGTGCACAAATCTTCTTTATTTAAACATACTATAGCTTCTATATCATTATATTCGCACAAAACTAAGAATCTATTTAATAAATCAAATTGTATATCAGGATTTTTAAGTGCAAAAACAACAAATGCTCTTGTAACATTTGAAACTGTTGGTCTAATAAGCTCACAGCTTCTATCATGAATATCTTCTATTACACCCTTTCCATTCTCAACCTTTATATCAACTAAATCTCCTACCATAGGTTTCATTGATTTATGTCTAAATTTCCCTCTTGCTTTACACTCTATAATTCCTTCTGTAGTTTTTATGTAATAAAAACCACCTATACCTTTTATTATTCTTCCTTCCATAATTCCTCCATCTCTTTTGTTAATAGATCTACTATTTTAAAAGTCCATACTCTTATAATAAACAAAAGATACTAAATAATGCAAGAAATCCAAGAATTTAATCTTGGATTTCTTTATATCACTTAATATTTTTAGCTTTTTACCTTATTATTTTCTGTTTGATTTCCAGATTGACTAGCTAAATTAGCATTTAACTTTGTATTTTCAGGTTTTGTTTTAGCTGCTGTACTTTGTGTTGAAGTATCTTTAGCCGGTGCACTTTGAACTGAATCATCTTGCGCTGGTGCACTTTGTGTTGAAGGACTTTGTTGAGCTACAGGACCATAAACTGTGACATTTATATATTGCCCTTTAGGAACCTGACTACCATCTTTCCAACTTTGTGAATATACATTTCCAACTTCCCCCGCACTTGGTGCTGCTTTTCCTGTAACCACAGTAACTTTTAATCCTTGACCTTCAAGATTACTCTTAACTGAACTTCCTTGTTGTCCTATTAAATTACCAACAGTTACTGTTCCTGAATTTGGAGTTGTTGGATTTTCTGGAGTTGTTGGCGGTGTTACTGGATTTGTTGGTGGTGTTACTGATGGTTTTTCTGGATTTGGATTTGGATTCTCAACTGCATTAGCATAATAAGTTACAGTTATTGAAGTTCCAGCTTTAACTGTATACCCTAGAGAACCTTGTTCATATATTAAACCATTCTTGCTAGAATCCGGCGCTTCAAGTCCTTGCACTGGATTAATTTGTAATCCCGCTTGTTGAAGAATATTTGTAGCATCTGATACTGATTTTCCCTCTACATTTGGTACTTCAATCATTTTTACTTCTTGACCTTTACTTACTATTATATTTACAGTTGTTCCTTCTGAAACTTCACTTCCATTGCTAGGAGTAACTTCTATAACTTGCCCCTTCGCTATGTTGTCATTATATTTTTCTGTTATAGTTCCAATTTGTAATCCTAATGATTCTAAAGTTTGTTTTGCTGAATCAAGAGACATTCCTGCAAGATCAGGTACTTGAACTTTTTTTGCACCTTGACTTACATATATTTTAACAACTCCCCCTTCTTTAATATTTGAATTTGCTGCAGGTTGAGTTTTAAATACAGTACCAGCTTGATAATTAGAGTTATTTTCCATAACTTCTTCGTATAATAATCCAAGCTTTGTAAGCTCCTGAACTGCTTGTGTTGCCGACATATTCTCAAGATTTGGCACTGTAACTTCTTTTGCTTGTTGCTGACTATTTGAACTTCCTGAACTGCCTAAAAGCTTTGGCATAACTTTACTTCCTATAAAGAAACCTCCACCTAAAACTATCACAATAATTGCAACAATCAATAAAGCTTTATTAGAACCTTTTTTCTTTTTATTTTTAAAAGAATCACCATCTGTATTATCATCATCATCGTCATCATCATAATCATAATTTCTATTATTATAATCATAGCTATCGTAATCATCATCTTCATCATAATCATCATCTTCATATATATCAGCTATTCTAGGATCGCTCTCTGACTGTTCATTTTCATTCAAGCCAGCACTTCTATCTAACAAAGTAGTTTTTCCAAGATCCACGGCTGGTAAAACCCTTGTATACTCATCCTCTGCTATAGATGTTCCAGTAATCTTTGCATTATGATCTTTTTTAATTTTATCAAGATCCATTGTCACTTCTTTTGCAGTTTGATATCTACTTGCAGGATCTTTCTCTAAACATTTAAGTATAAGATTATTAAGCCCATCTGGAATTTCTGGATTTAGTTCTTTTGGTGGTACTACTCTTTCTTGAATATGTTTAAGTGCTACTGTTACAGGTGTATCCCCATCAAATGGAACTTTTCCTGTTAACATCTCATACATTACAACTCCTAGTGAATAAATATCTGTTTTATAATCCATATACCCACCTTTAGCTTGTTCTGGTGAGAAATAATGAGCTGAACCTATGATTGTATTAGTATGAGCAATTGTTGATGAATCCATTGACTTTGCTATTCCAAAATCAGCAACTTTTACAGTTCCATCAGCTGTAACTAATATATTATGTGGTTTTATATCTCTATGCACTATATTATTTTTATGAGCACATTCTAATGCAGTACTTACTTTTATAGCTATTCTAATTGCTACATCTACCGGCAATTTCTTTTTTTCAATAACTATATCTTTCAAAGTTTTTCCTTCAACATACTCCATTACAATATAATTTATACCATCTTGTCTTCCAACATCTAGAACACTAACTATATTGGGATTTGAAAGGTTTGCTGCCGCTAATGCTTCTGCTTCAAACTTTTTTATAATAGCATCATTTTCCTTAAAACTTTCTTTAAGAATCTTCAATGCAACAGGTCTATTAAGTTTTTGGTCCATTGCTTTATAAACAACAGCCATACCACCTTCGCCAACTTTTCCAAGTAGCTTATATCTTTCTCCTAATATTCTATCTTCCATACTAACTCTCTCCTCCAAAAACAAGAACTGTTATATTATCTTTTCCCCCAGCGTACTTAGCCATATCGACTAGCCTATGACTTGTTTTTTGCAAATCAGTTGACCATCTTATTTCATTAAATATTTCTTCTTCACTAATTTCATTGCTAAGACCATCTGTACATAACACAAAATAATCATAAATATTTTTAGGAACTGTAAATTGATCTACCTCAACCCTTATGTTTGTTCCTACAGCTCTTGTTATAATATTTTTTCTTGGATGATTTCTTGCTTCTTCAACAGTTATACTGCCTGTGTCTAATAACTCTTGAACAAGTGAGTGGTCTTTAGTTATTTTATCTACCGCTTCCTTTTCTACCCCATAACATACACTATCACCTACATTTATAACCCTAATACAATCATCTGTTACAAATACTGCTGCTATGGTTGTTCCCATTCCCGATAGATTGTTAGCTTCTAATGAGTGTTTATATATTTTGTAGTTAACTTCTGCCACTGCCTCTATAAGAATTTCATTATCACTAATTTTCTTGTAATTTTCCCTAACAAAGCTTATCATACCATCTACAGCCATTTTACTAGCTACTTCTCCTGCATTGTGACCACCCATACCGTCCGCAACTACATATAACTCATAATTTTTTCCTAGATAATAATCTCCATAATCTTCATTGATTTCTCTAACGTTTCCTATATCAGTTACAAATCCTACCATAAATAAACCATTCTCCTTTTTAGGCCTCTTTATTTTTCTCTAAATGACTTCTTCTCAATTGGCCGCATGCAGCATTAATATCTGCACCTTTTTCTTGTCTTACAGTTGCTTCAACACCATATGAACTAAGTACCTGTCTAAATATTTCTATATCTTCTTTTGAAGGTTTTTTAAAGTCATTTTCTTTAATCTCATTAACTGGTATAAGGTTAACATGACAAAGCATTCCTTTTAAAAGATTGCCTAACGCATTTGCTGTATCAACATTATCATTTACACCTTTTAAAAGTGCATACTCAAATGTAACCCTTCTATTTGTTTTTTCTATATAATAGTTACATGCTTGCATTATTTCTTTAATTGAATACTTTTTAGCAATTGGCATTATCTGCTTTCTACTTTCATCTGTTACTGAATGAAGTGAAATAGCAAGTGTAACTTGCATTTCCTTATCAGCCATATCATAAATTTTAGGAACAAGACCACATGTTGATAATGTTATATGTCTTTGACCTATATTTAATCCATATTGTGCATTTACAAGTTCTAAGAATTTCATAACTTCATCATAATTGTCGAGTGGTTCTCCACTTCCCATTAATACTATATTTGAGATTCTCTCTCCAAGTAGCTTTGTTGCAAGTATAACTTCTGATAAAATTTCCCCTGATGTAAGATTTCTTATTCTCCCATCTAGTGTAGAAGCACAAAATTTACATCCCATCCTACACCCAACTTGAGTTGATACACAAATTGTGTTTCCATGTTTATGTTTCATTACAACACACTCTATTATATTGCCATCTTTTAATGTTAATAAGAATTTTCTTGTTCCATCAGAAATTGATGTTAAATTTCCAATTACTGTTGGATATTCAAGATAAAAATTTCCCTTAAGCTTTTCTTTAGTTTCATTTGGTATATTTTTCATTTCATCAAAACTTTCTTTGCCCTTATATATCCAATCAAATACTTGTTTTGCTCTAAATTTATTTTCCTTATTCTCAATCATCCAAGTTTGTAACTCTTCAAGATTCATACATAATATATCTTTCATTTTCGTCCTCCATTAGTTTTTCTTTAGTTTAACCATGAAGAAACCATCCATATATTCATTTGGTAATATTGTTATACTTCCATCACCATTATATATGATATTATCGTTTTGTCCTATAAATGCCTTTTCTATACTAGCATCTCTATTTCTACTTAAGAATCTCTCTATTATATCTTCATTTTCTCTTTTATTAAGAGTACATGTTGAATAAACAAGTTCTCCACCTTTCTTAAGGTAAATCCACGCATTATTTAAAATTTGTGTTTGAATCTTAGCTATATTTTGAAGCTCTCTTCCATTTTTAGTCCACTTTATCTCTGGTTTCTTTCTTATAATTCCAAGACCTGAACAAGGAACATCTAAAAGAATTTTATCTGCAAACTCAACATATTTACCTTCAAGTTTTGCAGCATCCATGATTCCTGTTTCAATATTTGTTATTCCAAGTCTTTCTACATTTTCTCTTATAAGGTCAAGTTTATGCTCATATATGTCAAAAGCATAGACTTTTCCAGTATTCATAAGCATTTCACTAAGATGAGTTGCCTTTCCGCCTGGTGCACTACAAAGATCCATTACTATATCGCCTTCTTTTGGATCTAAAAGTGGTGCTACAAGCATTGCACTTTCATCTTGAACGCTTATTAATCCCTTTTGATGTAATTCATTTTTTTCTATTGAACTTCCTTTTTTAATTATGATTGCTTCAGGACAAATATATCCCTCTTCTACATCATAGCCCTCATTTTCTAATGATTCTAAAACTTCATCATAATCAGCCTTAAGACTATTTACTCTTACTGTTACTGCTGGTCTTGTATTAAGTCCTGCAAGCATTTTTTCTGTTACTTCTACCCCATATTGAGCTATTAGTAAATCTATCATCCATTTTTCAAAAGAATATTCATATGCAAGCTTTGCACTTCCTGTAAGTCTTCCTTCAAATTTCTTATCTTTATTTCTTAAATAGTTTCTTAAAACACCATTTACAAATCTACTTAAATTTTTAGCTCTAATTTTTGATAAATTTACCGCTTCATTAACAACTGCATAATCTGGAACTCTATCAAGATATTTCATTTGATAAACTGCGCTTCTTAATATATTAAGTACATCCTTATCTATATCATCTATTGTTTTAACAAAGTTTTCTAGTATAATATCTATTGTCTTTTTGTATTTAATTGTTCCATAAACTACTTCTGTAATAAGAGCTTTATCTTTTGGATCAGCATCAATATTATTTAATCTTCTATTTAATTCAATATTTGAATAAGCTCCTCTATAGAAAACCTCATCTAATATTTCTACTATTATTTTTCTTATATTCATAAGTCTAACCTCTATTCTTAATCTGAATTTCTGTTACTTATTGCTATTAATCTTATTAATTGAGATATAGCCATAAGTGTTGCTGCAACATATGTAAGTGCCGCAGCTGATAAAACATTTTTAGCACCTATAACTTCATCTGATGCTAATATTCCCATACCTTCTAAATCTTTAATTGCTCTATTTGATGCATTAAACTCAACTGGTAATGTAACAAGTTGGAATAAAACTACTATTGAAAATAAAATTATTCCTACAGTTATAAGTGGTTTAATACTAAATATAAGCCCTACAAAGAAAAGAACCCATGATAAGCTATTTGATATATTCACAACCGGAAATAATGTATGTCTAAATCTTAATGCTCCATATCCTTCAAAATCTTGTTGTACATGCCCAATTTCATGTGCTGCTACTCCAAGAGCTGCGAGAGAATTTCCATAGTATACTTCTTGTGATAATCTTACAACTTTATTTACCGGATCATAATGATCACTTAACTTTCCATTAACTGCCTCTATTTTAACATCATAAATTCCTTTTTTATTCATAATTATACTAGCAACCTGTGCTCCTGTATAACCTATTCTATTTGGCACTTTATTGTATTTATTAAAAGTTCCATTAACTTTTGTCTGTGCCCAAAATGATAATAAAATTGCTGGAATTAATATAATGTATGTTGGATCAAGAATTGGATATAGCATATTATCACCTCATAATATTTTTAATTTTTAAACTAACTTTGTCCCCACTTCTAAATTATTTCCATTTAAGAAATCTTGAACTAATAATGCTTTTGAACTAGGCATTTGCAACTTTTTAATTATTAATATTCCCTCACTAGTTGCAACTTTTATTCCTTTTTTACTTACTTCAATTATTGTACCTGGCTCTTTATCAGAATCTACTTGCTCAAAATCCGTTTCATGTATTTTAACTATTTTGTCTTCAAGTATTGTTGTTGCTATTGGCCATGAATACATACCTCTAACATGATTGTGTAAAACTTTTGCTGGTTTATTCCAATCAATTTTAGCAAGCTCTTTGCTAAGCATTGGAGCATATGTGCTCTCTTCATCATTTTGCTTGATAGGAATTATTTCTCCTTTAACCATTTTATTTATAGTTTCAACTAAAAGCTCTGCTCCACTTATCTTTAATTTTTCATAAAGATCCTCTGATGTCATAAATCTTGTAATTTCTACCTCATTAGTTAAAAGCATATCCCCTGTATCAAGACCTACATCCATAAGCATAGTAGTATTACCTGCTACTTTTTCTCCATTTATAACACTCCATTGTATTGGGGCTGCACCTCTATATTTTGGAAGAAGTGAACCATGAAGATTTATACACGCGTATTTAGGTATATCTAAAACTTCCTTTGGAAGTATTTGCCCAAATGCAACAACTATTATAAAATCTGGCTCTAAAGCTTTTAAAACTTCAACAGCTTCTGGCTCTTTTCTTAAACTAATCGGTTGAAAAACTTCTATATTATGCTCAAGCGCAAGTTCTTTTACAGGTGACATAGAAAGTTTTTTCCCTCTTCCTTTTGGCTTATCTGGCTGTGTATAAACAGCTTTTACTCCAAATTCATCTATAAGTGCTTTTAATGATGGTACTGCAAAATCTGGAGTACCCATAAATACTATATTCATTATTTATCATCTCCTACTTTACATGGTCTTTGAATAATATACCATTTAAATGATCATTTTCATGTTGTATCGCTCTTGCAAGGAATTCATTTGCTTCTAATACAAATTCCTCACCTTTTTCATTTAAAGCTTTGATTATTATCTCATTTGCTCTTTCAACGTCATCTATTTGTCCAGGAAGACTTAAGCACCCTTCCTGTCCTATTTGAGAACCTTTTTTATCTATAATTTCTGGATTTATAAATATTCTGTACCCAAATCCATCCTGAATGTCTACAACAAATATTCTTTTTAAAACTCCAACTTGTACCGCTGCAAGTCCTACCCCATTTGACTCATACATTGTATCTATCATATCTTTTATTAATATCTCTGTTCTCGGAGTTATATCTTTAACTTCCTTACTAACTTTTCTTAATATTGAATCTTCATCAACTCTTATTGTTCTTATTGCCATAATTTTACCTCCTACATCAAATTATTAGGATTTATATCCATAGTAACTCTTATTTTATTATATACACCTTGCGCCAACTTATAAACCCCATTTTTTATAAGTGTTGCATTGTAATCATTTATATTTCCTTTTATTAATATTTGCCATCTATGAGTATCTTTTATTTTAGCTATCACAGATTGTGTTGCTTCAAATACTGTCGTATCCTTTTCATCCTGTAGCAATTTTGCTATTTCTACTCTTAGTCTCTTTGAAAAAGTTATAAGTTCACCTTCAAACTTACTACTAAGATTAATTACCATAAGTTTAGAAAATGGTGGATAATCCATCGCCTTCCTAATCATTATTTCTTCTTTAAAAAAAGAATCGTAATCAGCAGTCTTTGCATAAGTTAACGAATAATGTTCTGGATTATAAGTTTGAATTATAACTTCTCCCTCTTTATCTGCTCTTCCTGCTCTTCCACTAACTTGTGTTAAAAGTTGAAAACTTTTTTCACCAGCTCTGTAATCCGGAAAATTAATTCCAAGGTCTGCTGCAAGAACACCAACTAAAGTTACATTTTCAAAATCTAATCCTTTAGCAATCATTTGTGTTCCTATTAATATATCTGCTTCACCACTTTTAAATTTATTGTACAATAATTCATAAGAATCTTTTTTTCTTGTCGTATCTACATCCATTCTTATTACTTTTGCATCTTTAAAATAGTGATGAACCGCCTGCTCTACTTTTTCTGTTCCTGTTCCAAAATGTTTTAAGTATTTACTTTGACACTTTGGACACGTATTGCTTATTTTTTTGGTTTTTCCACAATAATGACAAATCATAAAACCATTCTTGTGATAAGTCATAGATATATCACAACTATCACAAGTATATACAAATCCGCAACTTCTACAAGATACAAAGCTTGAATAACCCCTTCTATTTAAAAATAAAATAATTTGCTCTTTTTTTTCAAGCTTCTCTTTTATTTTTTGATATAATTTCCTACTAAACATTGCTTTATTACCATTACGCAATTCATCTCTCATATCTATTATATCAACACTAGGAAGAGGTTTTCCACCTATTCTTTCTGTAAGTTCTATTAATTCATATTCTTTTTTAATTGTTTTATAATAACTATCAAGACTTGGTGTTGCTGTACCAAGTACTACTTTACATCCCTTTAGCCCCTTAATAAAATTACAAACTTCAACTGTTGAATATCTTGGACTCATTTCTGACTTATAAGAACTTTCATGTTCTTCATCTACTATTATAAGACCTAAATCTTTAAATGGTAAAAATAATGCAGATCTTGCTCCAACAACTAACTTAGCATCACCATTTTTCACTCTATACCACTGATCATATCTTTCACCATCAGATAATTTACTATGAAATATTGCAACATCTGATCCAAATCTTCCTTTGAATCTTTCAATCATTTGAGGTGTTAATGCTATCTCTGGTACAAGCATCAACGATGTTTTATCTTCAAACAGCATAGCACTTACAAGATTCATGTAGACTTCTGTTTTCCCACTGCCTGTTACACCTTTTAAAAGGCATGTTTTATTACTTTTAAGTATTTTATAATATGCAGTTTCCTGATCCTCTGTAAGTCTTTTTGCTGGATATTTTTCAAATTCACGTCTATCACTTCGATCTACTTTTTGTAGCTCAACTCCAATAGCTTCTTTTTCTATTAATTTTTTTATACTATGTGCGCTTATATTGAATATCTTCATAAGCTCTGCTTTATTGTAAATACCATTATTATCTTTTATAATATCTAAAGCTTCTATCTGTTTATCACTTATATCAAAAATATAATTTTTAAATACCACTACTTGTTTAATTTTTTCTTTATTACCATTCATTATTCTTGGTGGTATCATAATTCTAAGTGCATCTATGTACTTACATAAATATTTTCTACGTAAAAACTCTACTAACAATAAATGTTCTCTGTCAAGTAAAGGCTCCTTATCACAAATTTCTGATATATATTTATATTTTATTTCATCATTTTTTTCATCTTCATAAATGTTAAAGACAAATCCTTCTATCTTTCTTGGTCCAAAAGGAATTTTCACTCTATGCCCTTGTCTAAGGACACTTTTCATCTCCTCTTTGACTTTATAACTAAAAGGTTTATCTACAGTTATAGCATCACTATTTACAATTATATCTGCATACAAATCCATATTTATTCACCTTTTAAAGTATTATAAACAAAAAGGCGCAAATTAGCGCCCTTTTATAATATCAAAAATATTTTTAGCTACTTCTCTTTTACTCATTTGCGATAAATCAACTCTACCATCTTTAGATAATATAGTTACTTTATTCTCATCTGAACCAAAACCTGTTACTGTTGATGTAATATCATTAGCAACAATGTAGTCTAAATTTTTATTTTTCAGTTTTTTTGTAGCATTTTCAATTAAATCATTGCTCTCTGCTGCAAAACCAACTAAAATTTGTTCTTTTTTCATGTTGCCAAGAGTTTTTAAAATATCTTTATCACGTTCAAGCAATATTGATAAATCTCCCTCTTGTTTCTTTATCTTAATGTCACTATAAGTTTTAGGTTTATAATCAGCCACAGCAGCAGCTTTTATAACTATATCTGCACTTTCAAATCTTTCGATTACAGCATTAAACATTTCCTCATTTGTGTTTACTTTTATAAAGTCTACACCTAAAGGTCTTTTAATGCTATCAGTACCAGAAACTAAAGTTACATTAGCCCCTCTATCTCTAGCTTCTTTTGCTATTTCATAACCCATTTTTCCAGTAGATTTATTAGTTATAAATCTAACAGGATCAATCTCTGCTCTAGTAGGTCCTGCTGTTACAATAACATTTTTCCCAACTAAATCTTTAGTTTCATAAAGTTTTGATAAAACTATTTCTACAATTTCTTCTGTATCTGCAAGTTTTCCCTCACCCACGTCACCGCAAGCAAGCCTTCCACTTGCTGGTTTTATAAAATTATATCCATAATTTTTAAGTTTTGTTATATTATCCTGTACTATCCTATTTTTATACATTTGAGTATTCATAGCTGGCGCAAAAACTACTTCTGAAGTAGCCGCCATTATAGTAGTTGATAACATATCATCAGCTATTCCATTAGCAACTTTTCCAATTATATTTGCAGTTGCAGGAACTATAAGCATAAGATCTGCTCTTTGAGCAATTGATATATGTTGAATCTCCCACGCCTTAGGCTCTGCAAACATATCTGTTATAACCATATTTTGACTTAATGATTGAAAAGATAATGGAGTTACAAATTCTGTTGCAGATTTAGTCATTATCACTTGTACATCTATATCTGCTTTTCTAAGTTTGCTGATTACATCTAAAGCTTTATAAACAGCAATTCCTCCTGTAACCCCAACTACAACACACTTTTTACTCATCTTATAGCATATCTCCAAGCATTTCATCTCTATAAGCTACATTTTCAGCTGTTACAAAACCATCTTCAATTTCTCTTACAGCTATGCTAAGAGGTTTATTTGATTCAACTGTCACGAAAGTTTCTTTCTTATCAATTATTTGTCTTGCTCTCTTTGAGCTTGTTATTACTAATGAATATCTGTTATCTACCTTTTGTAAAAGTTCTACTATTGATGGACTAATCATAGAGTTGTTCATGAATTAAATCCTCCTTTGAATCTAAAATTGTTTCTTTTAATCTATCTACTCTACATTTCTCTGCTAATAAAATCGCTTCGATTTTTTCAACAGCCTTATCTACTGTATCATTAACTACTGCATAGTTATATTTTGATACATAGTTAATTTCTTTGTAAGCTGACTTAAATCTAGTCATTAAACTTTCAGGTGTTTCACTCCCTCTATTAATGATTCTTTGTTTTAATTCTTCCATTGACGGAGGTAATATAAATATAAATACACCTTCATTTGATTGTTCTTTGACTTTAAGTGCTCCTTGTATATCTATTTCTAAAATTACATCTCTACCAGAATCTAATATTTTTTCAACATTTGATTTTGGTGTTCCATAATAATTTCCATAAACTTGTGCATATTCTAAGAAATCATTTTCTTCTATTTTTCCTACAAAATCTTCCTTAGTTAGAAAGTGATAGTTAACCCCATCTACTTCCCCATCTCTTGGACTTCTTGTAGTTGCTGATACTGAAAGTGAAATTTCTTTGTGCTTTTCAAGCAAAGCCTTACATATAGTTCCCTTTCCAGCTCCTGATGGACCTGAAATAACTATAAGGACTCCTCTGTTTTTTACCATTATTCATCAACCTCTTCTACTACTTCTTCCTTAGTTGATAATCTATGTGCTACTGTCTCAGGTTGAACAGCTGATAATATAACATGATCAGAATCTGTTATTATAACCGCTCTTGTTCTTCTTCCATAAGTAGCATCTATAAGCATACCTCTGTCTCTTGCTTCTTGTATAATCCTCTTTATAGGTGCTGATTCTGGACTAACTATAGCAACAAGTCTATTAGCTGAAACTATATTTCCAAAACCTATGTTAATTAACTTTATACCCATATGTCTCCTCCTTGTAATATTATTCAATATTTTGAACTTGTTCTCTTATTTTTTCAAGAGTATTCTTTATATCTATAACCTTATTAGTTATATTCAAATCTGTTGACTTTGAAGCTATTGTATTAGCTTCTCTGTTCATTTCTTGCATTATAAAATCAAGCTTTCTACCCATCGGTTCAGAAATACTAAGAGTTTCTCTTAAATGTATTATATGACTTTTAAGTCTTGTAATTTCTTCATCAATTGCAGCTTTATCAGCAAATACTGCTACTTCCATAGCAATTCTATTTTCATCTACATTAATAGTATTCATTAGTTCTTTTAATCTATCCTCTAATTTCAACTTATAATTAGAAACTAATGTATCTGCTTTGCCTTCTATATATTCAACAAGTTTTTCTATTTCAAATGTTTTTGAGATTATATCTTCTTTTAGCTTAGTACCTTCAAAAATCCTCATAGCTAAAAGCCCATCTAGGCTTTTTTGTAGTAATGGCTCAATCTCATTCCATATTTCATCTAATCCTTCTTCTTTTTCTTCAATTAAAATTACATCTGGATGTTTTGAAATAAGTGATAAACTTAAATCATCCTTAATTTGTGGAAATTCATCTTTTAGATTTGTTAATGCTCTAACATATGTTTTAGCAAAATCTATATTAACCTTAGCAACTGAATCTACTTTCGCATAGCTTTTGTAGTTAATAAATAAATCTATTTTTCCTCTATTAAGAGATTCTTTAATCTTCCTTCTTATCTTATCTTCTAGAGAAAACATTGATTTTGGCATTCTTATATTAATATCTAAATATCTGTGATTAACACTTTTAAGCTCTATTGAAAAAACCTTTTCTCTACCATCTTCAGTAGTAGCCCTTCCAAATCCTGTCATACTCTTTGCCATTATCTAACCTCCTTTTTATAGCCTTTCTTTATTGTACTTGATAGTAGCTTTCTAGGTCAATGGTTTGTTAACAAAATATTAACATTTGTTCTTTTAAAAAAAGACTCCTTATATTCAGTATAAGAAGTCTTTATATCAATTAACCTATTAATATTTTTTCTATGATTGGCAACGCTAATTTAAATGTAAATACAACTGCTAAAATTATCATAGCAACAGATATCTTTTTCTTTTCTTTACTAAAGATATTACTGATAATATTTAAAATAACATATACTAATATTCCAATTGTAAGTCCATCACCAATACTATAAGTAAGTGGCATTAAAACTATAATAAGAAAACAAGGCACCCCTTCTGTAATATCACTAAAATCAATTTTTGTAATATTACCCATCATAAGATAACCAACATAAATTAATACTGGCGCTGTTGCACATGCTGGAATAGAAATAAATATAGGAGAAAAGAACATAGCTACCAAGAAAAAGAATCCTATAAATATTGATGTAAGCCCTGTTCTTCCACCTTGCTCCACGCCTGCTGCACTTTCAACATAAGTTGTTACTGTAGAAGTTCCCATCAAAGCACCAGCTGTTGTTGCTATAGCATCCGCCATTAAAGCTTTTCCTGCATGAGGAACATTCCCATCTTTATCAAGCATATTAGCCCTTGAAGAAACACCTATTAAAGTTCCAAGTGTATCAAAAAAATCTACAAATAAAAATGTAAATACTATAATTACAAAGTTTAATATTCCTTGTATGCTATTCATAAATGAAAAATCAAGTTTACCTGCTATTGGAGCTATTGATTCGAATTTAAAAATTCCACTCGGAAGATATATCCCCATACTTGCTGCTACTTCTGTATTTATCAATGCATATCCCCACGCGATAGCTGTTGAAACTACTATACCAATTAACAAAGCCCCTTTAACTTTTTTCTTTTCTAGGACTGCTATAGTAATAAGACCTATAATTGCAATTAAAACAGTCGGACTAAAAAATGTTCCAAGCTTTACAAGTGTAGCATCATCTTTAATTACCATACCTGCACCTGTAAAACCTATAAATGCTATAAATATTCCTATTCCACCAGTAACTGCATACTTTAGATTTAAAGGTATTGAATTTACTGCAGCTTCTCTTACTTTAAATAATGATAATAATATAAATATAATTCCTTCTACAAATACAGCTGTAAGAGCTATTTCCCATGAAATTCCCTTTCCTAAAACTACTGAAAAGGCAAAAAATGCATTAAGCCCCATTCCTGCAGCAAGCCCAAATGGTAAATTAGCATAAAACCCCATAATCAAACATCCTAAAGCTGCCGATAAACATGTAGCTGTAACCAATGCCCCTTGATTCATTCCTGTTGCTCCAAGAATTGATGGGTTTACTGCTATAATATAAGCCATAGCTAAAAAACTTGTAATACCAGCTATAAATTCCTTTTTAACACTAACATTATCACCAAATCTTTTTAAAAATTTGTCCATTTTTATTCCCCCTAAAAAATAAATCCAAATATAAAAAGAAATATTCGTGTTCTTTGAATATCTCCTCAAATCCCTTTCCACGAATATTATTATATATTATAAACTCATCTTTCGTCTATAAAAATACGAACATTTTTACACTTTATTAACTATTTAGTATGTCTATAAGTTTTTTCAAAGCTTTTTTCTATTTCTTCAAGTGATTTTTCTGCACTTAACATTAGTAAAAGCTTAATTCTAGCTTTTTGACTAGGCATAGACTCTCCAAATATTACTCCACTATTTTTAAGTTGCATTCCACCACCTTCATATCCATAAGATCCAAAAACTCTTCCTTCAAAACATCTTGATGTTAAAATAACCGGAATATTTGCCTTTATAGCTCTTTCTATCCCCCCTACCATTGCTGGAGGAACATTCCCTCTTCCAAGTCCATCTATAATAAGCCCTTTATATCCTCTCTCAATAGCAAAATCTATAAAATCACTTTCTGTACTTGCAGCACATTTTATTATAGCAACTTTCTCTCTAATTTTATTAACTTTTATATACTCATTATCTTCTACTTCTCTATAAAATATAACTCTATTATTATCTACAATTCCTATTGGTCCAAAATTAGGTGTTCTAAATGCATTAAGAGCCATTGAATTTGCTTTAGTTACTTCTTTTGCACTATTAAGTTCCCCATTAAAACAAATAAGTACTCCTCTTCCTCTTGCTTCTTCTGATGCTGCTGTACATATAGATGCTGCAAGATTTGCTGGTCCATCATATCCAAGTTCTGAACTACTTCTCATCGCTCCTGTAAATACTATAGGTTTATCTGTTTTAGTAGTTAAGTCTACTAAATAAGATGTTTCTTCTAAAGTATCTGTACCATGTGTCACTACAATTCCATCTATATCTTCCCTTTGTGCTAAATCTTGTATCTCTTTTGAAAGCTCTAGCATCAAGTCAACTGATACATGTGGACTTGGTAATGATGAAAAATTATGTTCCTCTATATTCGCATATCTTTCAATACCTGTAACCTTAGCCATTATTTGTGCCCCTGTAAGTGTAGGAACAGCCGCCTGTATATTTTCATCTACTTGCATAGATATCGTTCCACCATTAAAAACTACTGCTATTTTCTTCATCTCAACCTCCGAATATTTTCTAATTTAATTTCTATATTTTTTGTATTAATTAAATTATACTTCAGATTTCGACACTTTTCTATATCCACTAAAAGAAAATAGTTCCTATCTTTCCATAGAAACTATTTTTTCTTTACTTTATAACCTTAACTTTTACCATTACTTCCTCAGACTTTTTAACCTGCTTTTTTTTACTTTTATTTTTATCTAAGACCTCTTTAACAGCATCTGTACATTTAAAAATTATAAGACTAAAAACTGAAAAATAAATTACTCCTCCTTCAAATGCTCCAAAACCTAAGGCACTACCAAGACTATGACACTCTTCATAAATTACATTTAATATGTCCATATACTCCCACCCCTTTGATAAATATTAATAATTACCTATATTTTTAACAATATATACTCTTTAAAGTTACTAACTCTCTGAAATATAAAGTTAAATTATCATTTTTAGTTATATAAAAAATAGCGTTGAATTTTATCCAACGCTATTTGTTTAACCAATTAATAAATGAAACAAATTAAGTTTCCATCACCTTCATTTATAATTTTTTGTAATGTTTTTTGCATTTTAACTTGTATTTTTTCCGGCATTTTATAAAGTTTATTTTGAAGCCCATCTTTAACAAGAGTTTCTAATGACTTGCCAAAAATATTACTTTGCCATAACTTATCAGGATCATTTTCAAATTGCTCAAGTAATACTTTAAATACTTCTTGAGTTTCTTTTTCAGTTCCCATTATTGGTGATATTTCTGTTTCAATGTCAGCCTTAATCATATGAAGACTTGGTGCACTTGCTTTAAGTTTAATTTCATACTTTTCACCAATTTTATCTATATCTGGCTTTTCAAACTTAATTTCAGAAAGTTGTGGTGCCACAAGACCATATCCTGTTTCTTTAACATCTTTAATAGCTTCTGCCACCTTGTCATACTCAGTTTTAGAGTTATGAAGTTCTTTAACAAGAGCTATTAAATCACTTTCATCCTTCAACTCATTTTCACAAATTTCACTAATAATTTTATAGAATATTCCTTTTTGAGGATTCATATTAATTCTTGCTTCACCTGTCCCAAGGTTCATTTCACAAATCTCTGTAAATCCAAGGAATTCATCACCTGTATATCTACTAACACATTCACTAATATCTCTAATCTTAAATATGTTTTTACACATATCTTTTACTATATTCATAAAATTGCTCTTAAGCCAATGTGTTGGATCTAATTTTTCTATCCATTCTGGCATATCAATATTTATTTCTTTTACATTAAATTCTTTCAATACCTTTGTAAATATAGTATTTATATCATTAGTATCCATCTTAGCTATATCCATAATTTGTACTGGAACCTTATACATTTCTTCCATTTGAGCTTGTAATTTTTTAGTATCTTCATGATTTGGTTTATTAGTATTTAAAACAATTATAAATGGCTTATTTATAAGTTTTAATTCTGCAACAACTCTTTCTTCTGCATCTAAGTAATCTTCTCTAGCAATTCCTGTAATACTACCATCAGTTGTTATCATAACACCAATTGTTGAGTGGTCTGTTATTACCTTTCTTGTGCCAAGCTCTGCTGCATCCTCAAAAGGTATCTCATCTTCATACCATGATGTTGTCACCATTTTAGACTCTCCATCTTCTAAATAACCAAGAGCCTCCTTGACTATGTACCCAACACAGTCCACCATTCTTACATTAAATTTTATTCCTTCCTCTAAATTTATTTCTACGGCACCTTCACTTGGAATAAATTTAGGTTCTGTTGTGTGGATAGTTTTCCCTGAACCACTTTGTGGCAATTCATCTTTTAATCTTTCTTTTTTATAAGTATTATCTACATTTGGTAGAACCATAAGATCCATAAATCTTTTAATAAATGTTGATTTACCCGTTCTAACAGGACCTACAACACCTACGTATATGTCACCTTGTGTTCTCTCTGCTATATCTTTATATATGTTAAACTCCTCCAAAGATATACCCTCCTATATTAAATTATTATCAATATATATATATTATAAAACTTCAAAAAGTATACTATTTTTTCCATTTTTCTAAATTTAATTTCATTTTAGCAAATTTTATTTACAAAAATAATTTTTAAATAAAGTAAAAAGGATTATATTCAAAATATAATCCTTTTTACTTTAAATTATTCGCTTTTTTTATCTCTTTTCATAAGATGTATCACAGCATCCTGTGCTTTTACACCTTCAAATAAAATTTTATATAAAAGTTCTGTAATAGGCATAGATACTTCTACTGTTTTTTGAAGTTCATGAAAGGCTTTACAAGCTTTAACACCCTCAACAACCATTCCAACCTCTTCTACAGCCTGATCTAAAGTTTTTCCTTGTCCTATAAGGATTCCAGCTCTTCTATTTCTTGAATGCATACTAGTACAAGTAACTATTAAGTCTCCCATACCTGTTAATCCATAAAATGTTTCAGCTTTTCCTCCAAGTGCAATACCAACTTTAGTAATCTCATACATTCCTCTAGTCATAAGTGCAGCTTTTGAATTATCACCATAACCCATCCCATCACATATTCCAGCAGCAAGTGCTATAATATTTTTAACTGCTCCACCTATCTCTACACCTATGATATCCTCATTTGTGTAAATTCTAAAGTTTTTATCCATGAATAGGTCTTGTACAAGCCTTGCACTTTTCATATCCTTTGAACTTGCTACAAGCGTCGTAGGTATTGATTGTGCAACTTCTTCCGCATGACTAGGACCCGATAAAACTACTACAGGATTTTCTGGAAGTTCCTCATTAATAATTTGTGATAATGTAAGATTTGTACCTTCTTCTATTCCTTTTGCTATATTTATTAATATAACATTTTTTAAAATTTTACCTTTTAATCCTCTTGCAACACTTCTTATAACATGTGATGGCACTGAAAGTACAACAAATTTACTTCTTTCAAGAGCCTTATCCATATCTGTAAACGCAGTTACAGTTTGTGGGATTTTTAAATCTTTTATATACTTATCATTTGTTCTATTATTATTGATTTCATTAACAATTTTCTCTTCCCTATCCCAAAGCGATACTTCTATCCCTTTGTTACCAAGCAAAATTGCAAGTGAAGTTCCAAAGCTTCCTGCTCCTATAAAGGTAGTTTTATTCATAAATATCTACTCCTTTTATTTTAATTGTCTGCTTTTTTTTGTCTATATTCTATCTTAATTCCTGTACCTGTAAAATCAAATGCAGTTCTTAATTGGTTTTCAAGATATCTTGCATATGAGAAATGAAGTGCACTATAATCATTTACAAAGAATACAAATGTAGGTGCTTTAATTGCAACTTGTGTTGCATAATAAACTTTAAGTCTTTTTATACCAACAACTGGTGGTTCTTTCATTATAACTGCTCTATTTACAACTTCATTAAGAACTCCTGTTCCAACCCTCTTAGTATAGTTACCATAACACATTTGAGCCATACTTAATACTTTATGAACTCTTTGTCCTGTTAAAGCTGATATAAATAAGAATGGTGCATAAGCTAAGAACTTAAGATTTGATTTTAAATCAAGCTCATAATTTTTCATAGTCTTATCATCTTTTTCTATAAGATCCCATTTATTTACTATAACAAAAATAGCTTTGTGCATTTCATGAGCATATCCTATAATTCTTTCATCTTGCTCAGTTACACCTTCTTGTGCATCTATCATAAGAATACATACATCTGCTCTTTCGATTGCTGCATAAGTCCTTACTACTGAATACTTTTCAATTTCTTCCTTAATTTTACTTCTTCTTCTTATCCCAGCTGTATCAATTATATTGAACTTACCTTCTGAAGTCTCAAGGTAACTATCTATTGAATCTCTTGTTGTTCCTGGTATATTACTTACTATAACTCTATCTTCACCTAAAAGTTTATTAACTAATGATGATTTACCAACGTTTGGTTTCCCTATAAGAGCTATATTAACTACCTCTTCATCAACTTCTTCTTCTTCAACTTGTGCAAAATTAGCTACTACCTCATCAAGCATATCTCCAAGACCTTTTCCTTGAGCTGCTGATATAGTAATAGGATCACCTATCCCTAAATTATAAAACTCATACATATTGTCTTCTTGATTTAAGTTATCTATTTTATTTACAGCAAGAACTACTGCTTTTTTACTCTTTCTAAGCATTCCAGCAACTTCTGAATCTGCTGCTGTCATTCCTTCTTTACCATCAACAACAAATAAAATTACATCTGCCATTTCTATAGCAAGTTGTGCCTGTCTTCTCATTTGTTTTACAATTATATCACTACTTTCTGGCTCTATCCCTCCAGTATCTATCATTGTAAATGGTTTACCTATCCATTCTGATTCTGCATATACTCTATCTCTTGTTACTCCTGGAGTATCTTCTACGATAGAAATTCTCTTACCTGCTAATTTGTTGAATAATGTAGATTTCCCTACATTTGGTCTTCCTACAATCGCAACTATTGGTTTTCCCATTTATTACGCCTCCTTATGGTATTATTTTTTACCTTTTAATCTCTTGTTTAACTTTATTATGTAAATTAATATACATTTCTTTCTAAAAATATATAACATAATCGTATTTTACTATCATTATGTTATATTACATTAATTATAAATTCTAGTCAACTAAATGCTACCTTATTCAGGAATTTAAGATTAATTTATCAAAATATTAACTAATAATTTATTTCTTACCCAAAAAAGAGATTGCCTTTTAATTAGGGTTCTTTCTCATCTTTGGTGAAATAGAATACTGAATACATTAGAAAAGGGCATCCTAAAATGCCCTTTTGTTGTATACTTATTTTTTATACCCATACTTGAGTAAGAACCTTAATTAGCAACCTCCTTTTATAGTACTACATATCTACAAATTTAGGTATTATTATATTGAACTTTGTTCCTATACCTATATCACTTTTAACAGTTATACTACCATTAAAACTATTAACTATATGCTTTACAATAGCTAGCCCTAAACCTGTCCCACCTTTTTCTCTCGACCTTGCTTTATCCACTCTATAAAATCGTTCAAAAATTCTATCCAAATGTTCAGCTTGAATACCACAACCATTATCTGATACTTCAATTAAAATATTTTTTTTATCCTCTTTAATATCTAATACAACTCTTGATTCTTCACCTGAGTATTTAATAGCATTAACTACTAAATTTAAAATCATCTGTTTAAATTTATCTTTATCACCATAAAGTTCTGTTTTAACCTCACAGTTTAGAACGAACATAATATTTCTCTCAAATGCTTCCTTTTGTGTTAACAAATCTATACTTTGTACTACTTCATTAATATCAAATGACTCCTTATTTATGTCATTCTTCTTTTCAATATCGTATAATGCAAGAATATCCTGAATTAATCTTGTTAGCCGATCTGATTCCTCTTCTATTATTCCAAGAAACTTATCCCTTGTTTCACTATCATCCACATATTTCAAAGTTTCTGCAAACCCTTTTATAGATGTAACAGGAGTTTTAAGTTCATGTGATACATTTGCTACAAATTCACTTCTCATATTTTCAAGTTTTTTATAATCTGTTATATCTTCTATAACAACTACTATCCCCATTTCGTCTTCACCTTCAAACAACTCAGTTGTTCTAATCTTAACATGTTTTGTATTTGGTGTTTCAATTTTAAGCTCAATAGAGTTTACTTTATTCAATATAGCCTCTAAAATACTTTTATCTTTAATAATGTCTTCTATTCTTTCACCTTTTATTTCATCTTCAGAAAGATTTATATTAAATATTTTTTTTACATATGGATTTATCATTATCACTCTATGATACTTATCTACAGCTATAACTCCACTTCCCATACTTTTTAAAATTGCTGTAAGTCTACTCTGTTTACTAGTAAGCTCTTTTAAATTTTCTTCAAGTTGATCTGCCATATGATTAAATGAATCTCCTAGACTACCTAGTTCATCCTTAGTATTTATTTTAACCCTTTTATGGAAATCACCATGTGCAATTCTTGATGCAATAAACTGCAAATCATTAATTGGTTTAGTTATACTATTGGTAATTTTTATCGCTATAATACTTCCAAGAACTAATGCTATAGCAAGAGCGGTTAAATAATATTTCATATCTGTATTTTTGAATAACATAGTACTTGTTATAACTTCAGAGGTTCTTATTACAGATCCATCTTTAAGTTTTGTAGCATAATAAATAGTTTCTTCTTGCATAGTATTACTAAATCTAACAGCAGTTCCATAGCCTTTTTCCTTAGCCATAATAAATTCTTCTCTACTAGAATGGTTGTCCATATTAGCACCATTACTAGCTGATTCATATAAAACTTTCCCTTCACTATTTATATACGTAATTCTAATAGATGTTCTTTTTTGCAAAGTTGCCATATCATGAAGTTCCCATACATCCTTTTGAATATTATTAGAATTTGTTTCTAAAAAATAAGTAATCATCTGATTATATTCTTTTAACATTTTTTTAGAATGATCTATATATTTATAGTTTGAAATTATAATATAGAAACTTGTCATAATAAGCAAAGAAAATATTATCACTATTATTGTTGATGTTAAGATCTTTTTCTTCATAACAAAACTCCCCCACTATATTTAACTCTTCATTTATTTATCTATAAAAGCAAATGAAAATAACCTGCCTGCTTCTTCCATCTTTTTTCTATATGAATGCAACTCATATTCATCATTGCAATTAGTACATATATTCAAATCTTTAATATCTTCTGCCTTTAACAAATCTTTTAACTGTTTTTTTATTGCAAATTTTAAATCTAACATTCTATCATTTGCTACATTTTCACCATATTTCTCTTTAAACTTTGACGCAAGCTCTTCACTTACTTGATAGCAACACTGTCCTACACAAGGACCGATTATTGCTTTTATATCTTTACAACCATATCTTTCTTTCATTTGGATTGCAACTTTTTTACTTATATCCGCAATTGTCCCCTTCCATCCACTATGAACAGCTGAAATAACTTTCTTTTCCTTATCATATAAAATTACCGGAACACAATCTGCTGTAAATACGCCTACTATTTCACATTTTTTTGATGAAATAAGAGCATCTGCCTGCTTCTCTCTAGAATCTTGATCATCTAAATTAATTATTAAATTACTATGAATTTGATTAGTAAAATTAACTTTATCTACACTAAATTTCTCTTTAAGTTTTTCTAAATTCTTTTTACCAACTTCATCTGCAAATTTATATGAAATTCCATTAGTTGCAAGTGAAAATAATATGTTAACCTCTCCATCTTTAATTTGTAAAAACTCCATTCCATCTTTATTTATTTTTTTAAACATAATACCCTCCATATTTTATATACTAAATAAAAGCACTCATAAAATACTATGAATGCTTCTACTTTATTCTTTCATTAAACTTTTAATTTCTTCCATAAATGTGTTTATATCTTTAAACTGTCTATACACTGAAGCAAATCTTACATAAGATACTTCATCTAAATCTTTTAATCTTTCCATAATTAATTCTCCTATATAATCAGAACTAATTTCTGTGAGCATCTTATTACTTATAGTTTTCTCTATACTTTCAGCTATATCTTCTATCTGCTTTCTCGAAACTGGTCTTTTTTGACATGCCTTTATAAGGCCTGTTATTATCTTGTCTTTACTAAAAGTTTCTCTTGTTGCATCTTTCTTTATAACAAGTACAGGTATATCTTCGATTTTTTCATATGTAGTATATCGTTTATTACATTTTAAACACTCTCTTCTTCTTCTTATAGATGCATATTCGTCTGCTGATCTTGAATCTACTACTTTACTTTCATCATGAAGACAATAAGGACATTTCATTATTAATCCACACCTTTCTAAATATATAGATGTACATTAATTATACATTTTTTTTACTATAATTTCTATATTTCTCTTAATATTTTTTCTTTTAAATTTACAAGTATACATTCTACACCAACTTTCACCACATCTTCCCAATCAATTTCTATTACTTCCTGTTTTCCAAACCAAGAATTTTTTTCAATTGGTAAAAGTATTGATAAAACTTTGTATTCGTCACAATCAATTTTCACATCTATAATATATCCAAGTTTTCTTCCTTCATTTATATCTATAACCTCTAAATTTCGCAAATCTTTTAATGAAAACAAACGTTCCTCTGTTAAATTTATTTCCACTACCCTCTCCCCCTCACACTAAATTAAATTACAATTATACATATTTTTTCATATGTTTTAATGCTATTTTCTCTAGTCTTGAAACCTGTGCCTGCGATATACCTATCTCTTCTGCAACTTCCATTTGTGTTCGTCCTGCAAAAAATCTTAAATTGATAATTAATTTTTCTCTATCATTAAGTTTTTTCATAGCTTCTTTTATAGATATATTTTCAAGCCAATTTTTATCTTGATTTTTTGTATCACTTATTTGATCAACTACATAAATAGCATCTCCACCATCATGATAAATTGGTTCAAAAAGTGATACTGGATCTTGTATTGCATCTAATGCAAAGACTACATCCTCTCGTGGAAGTTCTAACTCTTTAGCAATTTGAGCTACTGTTGGTTCTTTATTATTATCATTTATAAGTCTATCTCTAACGAGTAAAGCTTTATAAGCTATGTCTCTAAGCGATCTACTTACTCTGATTGAATTATTATCTCTTAAATACCTTCTTATTTCTCCTATAATCATAGGAACCGCATAAGTTGAAAATTTTACATTATGAGATAAGTCAAAATTATCAATAGCTTTCATAAGACCAATACATCCAACTTGGAATAAGTCGTCTACATTCTCACCTCTATTATTAAATCGTTGTATAACACTTAATACGAGTCTTAAATTTCCTTTTATAAATTTTTCTCTTGATCCATAGTCCCCACTATTCATTTTTAAAAGGAGTTCTTTCATCTCTTTTTCCTTAAGTACTGGCAATTTTGATGTATTTACACCACATATTTCTACCTTATTTATCATCATAGTTAAAAATCAACCCCTTTGAAGTAATTACCTAGTGCATTTAAATTATCTCCAAAGACGCTTATTTTTATACTAATTTTATACCATTTTACTAATTTCTTTTTTTAATCTTTTTATAATTTTTTTCTCAAGTCTTGATATATATGATTGAGAAATCCCTAGCATGTCCGCAACCTCTTTTTGTGTCTGCTCTTGTTTTCCATAAAGACCAAATCTCAATATAATTATTTCTTTCTCTCTATCTGACAGATTTTCCATTGCTACAATTAGCAACTCCCTGTCTACTTCATCTTCTATAAGATTATATACTATATCATTTTCTGTCCCTAAAATATCTGATAATAAAAGTTCATTTCCATCCCAATCTATATTAAGTGGCTCATAAAATGAAATTTCTGCTTTAACCTTGCTATTTTTTCTAAGATACATAAGAATTTCATTTTCTATACACCTTGATGCATATGTTGCAAGTTTTATATTTTTTTCTGGATTAAATGTATTAACAGCTTTAATAAGTCCTATTGTTCCAACTGAAATCAAATCTTCTACACCAACACCTGTATTTTCAAACTTCCTCGCTATATATACAACTAATCTCAAATTTCTTTCTATAAGTATTGTTCTAATACTTTCTTCGCCTGCTGCTAAAGACCTCACAAGCTTTTCTTCCTCTTCCTTAGAAAGTGGTGGTGGCAAAACATCATTTCCCCCAACATAATAAACTCTTTTTTGAAATATCTTAAATTTACTAAATATTCTATTCAATAAAAGTTGTAACTTTTTCATAAATTAACCCCCTATAATATAGCTCTTGATAATAATGCATTAAAAT
>JBOGAY010000346.1:0-17741 GCA_051655925.1 Sarcina sp.
TATTTAAGGATTATGAAGAAGGTGTTATATACCCAGAACACTCATTATTCTATGAAGGTTGGGGAAATGTTGCATCAACAACTTTACTTGAACTTGATGAAGAACTTAAAGCGATAGTTAAGAGTTTAAATGAGTTTTCAGATTTTGAGCAAAGTGATTTTGAAGAAATTAAAGTTAGATATAGTATAGAAAAGCCAGAAGAATTATCTGAGAAAATTCAAACAGCTATAGGATTCTTAACTATAAAAACACCTATGCTTGCAGAGAATGATGGGTTTATTCCAGACCTTGGTTCAAGATACTTTACAGAAGATTTAGAGTATGGACTTTGTATTATAAAAGCATTTGCAGAGTTATGTAATGTGACAACTCCAGTCGTGGATAAGGTTGTCTATTGGGCACAAAACTTGTTTGGTAAAGAGTATATTGTAAATGGTAAGTTATGTGGGAAAGATGTTAAAGAGCTTATGATTCCACAAAATATGGGAGTTAAAAATAAAGAAAAATTAATAAAGTATTATAAGGCTTTATAAAATTTTATTGAATTTAAACCACTAGCTAAACGTATGTTAAGGCAGAGGTAGAAGAATAGAAAAAGAACTATCTTTTGGGTGAATCTGAAAGATAGTTCTTTTTATTAAAATTTGAAAATATGTAGAAGTAAATGAAAATATAGTATAATTAATAGGATTTTTACAAATGAATATTAATTAGGAGACATACAAATGAAAAAACATATTTGGATAATTATTTTACTTGTGATGCTAGTTGTTGTTGCAAGAATATTAGGGGCTGATTTTACAGAAATTTTCTGTATTGGTTTTGTTGCGATGATTTATGGAGTGGTTATTGCAGGCAGGATTTCTAAAAATACTGATAATAAAGTGATAAAAGTTTTATCAGGATTATATAGATTTGCAGTAGCAGTTTTTGTTATTAGTTTTATCATTATTGAGGGGATTATTTGGTATGACATTATAGGGAGTGATTTATCACATAAAGTGCCAGACTCTAAATACATCATAGTTTTAGGGGCAGGACTTGAAGGAGATAAACCAGGAAATATTTTAACTGAAAGATTAGATGTAGCTATAGATTATTTAAATACACATAAGGATACAAAAGTTATATGTTCAGGTGGACAAGGAGTATCAGAGATTGTGCCAGAATCAGTTGCTATGAAAAATTATTTATTAGAACATGGAATAAGTGAGAGTAGAATACTTCAGGATAATAGATCAATGTCTACAATAGAAAACTTAGAAAATAGTAAAGCTATTCTTGATAGTAGGGGAGATTCTCATGTGAAAGTATCTGTTATTACAAGTAGTTTTAATATTTTAAGAGCTAAAATTATAGATGATCAAATTGGACTTGATGCAAATTATATAGGTGCTAATAGTAAATTTAGATTTAATGTGAATTATTCTATAAGAGAGTATGGTGCAATTCTTTATAATTATATAGAATTAAAAGTTTAAAAATACATTTAATATAATAATTAAAACTAAAATCAAAATGATTTTAGTTTTTTTTGTCAGTATATTTATAAAAGCTACTTATAATTGCCTTCATAAAAGAAACTTCCCATATATATTGATATTTTAATTATATCCCTTTAAATACCATATTAGTAAAGGGATTATGAGATTTGACTGATGTATTTTTGCATATTAATATATATATAGAAATTTTATATGATAAATACAATAAAGATGTGAGGTTTCGTAATAAAGCAATTAATTATTGCGATTTTTTTTATTTTTTAGTTAAATAATCATCTGCTGTAAGTATTGATATAACTAGACTAAAGTGAAAAAATATTAAAAAATTAAAGTTTTTTTAAATTTACTATTTATTAATTCCGAGAAAAATAGTAGAATATAAACGTAGACTTAATTCAAAAAGAGTAAAAAGCTCAAATTGAATGCTAAAAGAGTTAAAGATAATTAGTTTATATATTATGACTACAAAATAAAGAGTAGTTATTATCATATAAATGAAGATTATTAATAAAATAGAATTTAAAACATCTAGTTAAGATGATATATATACATAAATATAATACTGAAAAAGTATTTATGAAAAGTTTTTTGTTTCTAAAAATTCGATTTTAATTCAGAGTAAATTAATAAGAATTTTTAGGTATTTGTAGGAGGATAAATTACATGAATAAATTATTAGAAGTTAAAGGTCTTGAGACTAAGGCTGATGACAAACAAATCTTAAAGGGATTAGACTTAACAGTAAATAAGGGAGAAATACACGTTATCATGGGGCCTAACGGTGCAGGTAAGTCAACACTTGCTAATACACTTATGAGCCATCCAAGATATACACAAACAGCTGGAGAAATTATTTTTGAAGGTGAGAATATTTCAGATCTTAAGACAGATGAGAGAGCTAAAAAAGGTTTATTCTTATCATTCCAAACACCAGAAGAAGTTCCAGGAATCACAGTAGAAAACTTCTTAAAAACAGCTAAGACTTCAATCACAGGAGAGCCAGTTAAATTCTTAAAATTCAGTAATGAATTAAAGAAAATTAGTGAAAGTTTAAAAATCGAAAAAGGGTATTTAAGAAGATACTTAAACGTTGGCTTCTCAGGTGGAGAAAAGAAAAAGAATGAAGTATTACAATTACTTGCTTTAAATCCAAAGCTAGCTATCTTAGATGAGACAGATTCAGGTCTTGATGTAGATGCTGTAAGAATAGTATCAGAAGGAATCAAGATGTTTGCAAATGAAGATAATGCAGTTTTAATAATCACACATAACAACAAAATTTTAGATAGTTTAAAAGTTGACTATGTTCACATTTTAGTAGATGGTAAGATTGTTAAAACAGGGGATGCATCTCTTGCAAATGAAATCCAAGAAAAAGGATTCGAAGAGTTCAAAAACAACTAAGAAGTGGGGTGAATTAGGATGGAAGAAAAAAGAAAGAAATCTCAGATTTCTGACATGGATAGAGGAATCTATGATGTTAAGAATAAAGATGAATTTGAATATAAAACAGATAAAGGTCTTACAAGAGAAGTTGTAGAGACTATATCAAAAGAGAAAAATGAGCCAGAATGGATGAGAGAATTCAGATTAAAAGCTCTTGATGTATATAATTCAATAGATTTACCAACATGGGGACCAGATCTTAGCGAATTAAATATGGATGATATTGTTACTTATGTTAAGCCAAAAGGAAAACTTGCAGAAAATTGGGATGAAGTTCCTGAGGATATTAAAAATACTTTTGATCTTTTAGGAATTCCAGAAGCAGAGAAAGAATCTCTTGCAGGGGTTGGGGCACAGTATGACTCAGAGGTTGTTTATCATAGTATTAAGGAAGAGTTAGTACAACAAGGTGTTATTTATACAGATATGGAGACAGCACTTCATGAGTATGAAGATATAGTTAAGCAATACTTTATGACTTGTGTACCTACTAATGACCACAAATTTGCAGCATTACATGGAGCAGTTTGGTCAGGGGGATCTTTTGTTTATGTACCAGAAAATGTACATGTAGATATACCACTTCAATCATACTTTAGATTAAATTCACCAGGAGCAGGACAATTTGAGCATACTCTTATTGTAGTTGAAAAAGGAGCTAGTCTTCACTTTATCGAAGGATGTTCAGCACCTAAATATAATTTAACAAACCTTCATGCAGGGTGTGTTGAATTATTCGTTAAAGAGGATGCAAAACTTAGATATTCAACAATAGAAAACTGGTCAAAAAATATGATGAACTTAAATACTAAGAGAGCTGTAGTAGATAAGAATGGAACAATTGAATGGGTTTCAGGATCATTTGGATCAAGAGTTTCAATGTTATATCCTACAAGTGTCTTAAGAGGAGAAAATGCTAAGGCAGAGTTTACAGGAGTATCATTTGCAGGAGCAGGTCAAGACTTAGATACAGGAGCTAAAATAATTCATGCAGCATCTAATACATCTTCAACAATTAACTCAAAGTCAATTTCAAAAGATGGTGGAATTGCAACATATAGAGGACTTGTAAAAGTTAATGCTAATGCTGTTGGATCAAAATCAACAGTTTCATGTGAATCATTAATGCTTGATGAAATATCAAAATCAGATACAATTCCAGCAATTGATATTGCAACTGATAAAGTAGAAATGAGCCACGAAGCTAAAATAGGTAAAATAAGTGATGATGCTATTTTCTATCTTATGAGTAGAGGTATTAGTGAAGAAGAAGCTAAGGCTATGATAGTTAGAGGATTTGTTGAGCCTATATCAAAAGAATTGCCACTTGAGTATGCAGTTGAAATGAATAATTTAATTACTCTTGAGCTTGAAGGGAGTATAGGATAATGAGATTTGAAAATTTAAATAAAATACCTGTAAGAACAGGTAATAAACTTGGTGTTAATGAAATTACAATAGATATGACAAATGTTCAAATTGAAAAATTTGAAGCTTTAAATATAAAATCACAAGAAGTTAAAGGGTTAGAAATCAAAACTTTAGATAAGTCTGATGAAAGACTTAAAGTAGCACTTAAATATGGTGTTGGAACAGAGCTTGTGAAAGAAGCAAATGAAAGCTTTACAAATGGTGTTTTAATCACACTTGCTGATGAAACAGTTGTAGAAGAAAATATTGTTTTAGTATTCACAATGGATGAGAGCAATAAAACTCTTATTGACAACTTAGTAGTAGTTGCAGGGAAAAACTCAAAAGCTAATATAATTGTTAAGTATATTTCAGATGAAAATCTTGAGGGATACCACAATGGAGTAACTAGAGTATTTGCTGATGAGAACGCTAATGTAAAAGTTACTAAAGTAAACCTTCTTGGTAAAAATGTTAGAACTTTTGACTCAAACGTTTCAGAAATTAAAGATAATGCTAAAGCAGACTTTATCGCTGTTGAACTTGGAGGAAAAAGTGCTGTATCAAACTATGAAGGAATTCTTCTTGGAGAAAAATCAAAAGGAGATTTATTATCAGTTTATATAGGAACAGATGATGAAAAGTTAGACTTTAACTATGTGCTTACAATCAAAGGTGTAAAAGCTATAGGTAATATGGATGTTAAAGGTGCTTTAAAAGATAAAGCAGTTAAAAACTTTAAAGGAACTCTTGATTTTAAAAGAGGAGCAAAAGGGAGTAAGGCAGCAGAGGAAGAATACTGTATGTTACTTTCAGAAAAATCAAGATCAAGATCAGTTCCACTTCTTCTTTGTGATGAAGATGATGTTGCAGGAGAACATGCTGCTGCTTCAGGAAGTATAGATGAAAATAAATTATTCTACCTTATGAGTAGAGGTATCTCATATGATGAAGCTAGACTTCTTATTATAAATGCTGCTTTCAACCCAATAGTTGATGAAATTGGTGATGAAGAGATACAAAACGAAATTTTAGATTATATAAAGGGGAGACTTGCTTAATTATGATTAATAGAGATTTTTATAAAGACTTTCCTACTTTATCAGAGAAAGACGGTAAAAGAGTTATATATTTAGATAGCGGAGCTACAACTCAAAAACCTGTATCTGTTATAGAGGCAGTCGATAAATATTATAGAGAACAAAATGCTAACCCACATAGAGGCGCATACGAACTAAGTGTTATGGCTACTGAGGTATATGAAGGTGCAAGAGAAAAAGTAAAGAACTTTATCGGAGCTGACAAAGTAGAGGAAATAGTTTTTACAAAAAACTCTACTGAAGCATTTAACCTTTTAGCTATGAGTTATGGAATGACATTTATAAATGAAGGTGATGAAATTGTTATTTCAATAGCAGAACACCACTCAAATCTTATTCCATGGCAAAATGTAGCTAGAGCTAAAAAAGCTATTTTAAAATACATGTATGTAAATGAAAATGGTGAACTTACAGATGAGGAAATTAATTCAAAGATTACAGAAAAAACTAAACTTGTAAGTGTAACAGGAGTTTCAAATGTACTAGGAATTAGAAATCCAATTGAAAAAATAATTAAAGTAGCTCATGAAAAAGGAGCTAAAGTTATAGTTGATGGTGCACAACTTGTACCTCATGAAAAAGTAAATGTTAAAGAGTTAGATGTGGATTTCTTAGTATTTTCAGGACATAAGATGCTTGCACCTATGGGAATAGGAGTTTTATATGGTAAAAAAGAACTTTTAGATGCTATGCCTCCATTCTTATTTGGTGGAGATATGGTTGAATATGTTCATGAGGACAGTGCAACATTTGCACAGACTCCATATAAGTTTGAAGGTGGAACTCAGAATGTTGGAGCAGCTGCAGGTCTTAGTGCTGCAATAGATTATCTTGAAGAGCTTGGAATGGATAATATTAATGCGATAGAAAAAGAACTTACAGCATATGCACTTGAAAGATTTAGGGATTTACCTTATATTAAGATATATGGTAAGGCTGATATAGATAAAAAAGGTGGAGTTATAGCATTTGAGATGGATGGAGTACATCCACATGATGTATCAAGTATACTTGATAATAGTGGGATTGCTGTTAGAGCAGGAGATCACTGTGCACAACCACTTATGAGATTCTATAATGCTAAATCAACAACAAGAGCGACTTTCTATTTCTATAATACAAAAGAAGATATAGATAAACTTATTGAAGGTTTAGAGAAAGTATATAATATGTTTAAAAGGTGGATGTAAAACAAATGAGTATGGATTTAAATGATGTTTACACAGAGATTATAATGGAACACAACATGTCAAAAAGAAATAGAAGAGAACTTCTTAACTGTGATGCTTGCGAAAGAGGACATAACCCAAGTTGTGGTGATGAGATTGAAATCCAAATCAAATATGATGGGGATATAATTGAAGATTTAGCTTTTAAAGGACATGGATGCGCTATATCTCAAGCTTCAACTTCAATGATGATTGACCTTGTAAAAGGAAAATCAAAGGAAGAGGCTAGAGAACTTATAGAAAAATTTATCGCAATGATCAAAAGAGAAGTTAAAGATGAAGAAGAATTAGAAGAGTTAGAAGATGCAATGGTTCTTCAAAATATATCAAATATGCCTGCTAGAGTTAAGTGTGCAGTACTTGCTTGGCATACACTTGATGAAATCATGAAAAAATAATAATAAATACAAAATCATACAAGAATACAATGATAAATAATCGGTAAAAGAAATAAAAATGACACTTGCAAATATAGATGGATTTGCAAGTGTTTTTTATTTATATATAAGTAAATTATTAATCATAAGTTTACAAGTGATAAAAGGAAAAATATGTTATTATTAAAAGAGGAATGTTTCAAAGTATGGATTATTAAGTTAAGGGGATTTTATGAGTGGGAATGCACAAAAAATAAATAAAGGTAATGTGAAAAAAGACATAATAATAGTTTTAGGTATAATGTTTTTAATCATTAGTATTATTTTAATACCTTTATTTTTGTATAAAAAATTAGATACACAGATGCTTGAAAAAAATTTAGAAGTTATAAATAAAGAGTGCAATTCTGTATATGAAAATATAGATGAAAAAGAAAAAAAATATAAAAAATTACTTGAAGAAGAAAAAGATTATTTTAAAAAAGGGATGTATGCTAATGCTTTAACTCAAATTTATGCAATAAAATGCAATACAACTGAGATAATGAAATATGCAAAAATAGCAGAGGAAAATTATTTGAAAGTTAAAGGTGGAGAATACTATATTATTGCAGATAAAAAATATATTGCATGGGTATTACTTAAGGCAGAGGGGTATTCTGAGAGTTTTAAAGTTACGAGTGAGCTTCTAGAACTAATTAATACAAATAAAAATGGAATATTAACAAGCGAAGAAATTTTAGATACAAAAGCACTTATATATTCGATATTTACATATATATATTCGCATTTTAACCTTTTAGAAAAAGCTGAATTTTATTATGAGGAATTAAATAAATTACAAGTAACAGAAAAAATTAGAATTTCTAAGGGTGATAAGATAGCGGCAAGTAAAATGATGTATGCAGATAAAAAAGGCGATTATCAATTAATGAAAAAATATGCACAGGAATGTTATAATTTAAGTTTAGAAAGAGATAAGAAGAATAATACTAATACTTCAGATGCAATGCTTGGAAATCTTGCATATGCTAATATTCAGCTTGGAAATTATAAAGAAAGTTTAGAACAAATAAAAAAAGCAGAAAATATTTATAAATCTATAAAAGATCCATACGGATTAGCTGCAACTACAGGTACTTATGCTACATATTATCATAAAATTGGTGATGTTAAGCTTGCAACTGAATATTATAAAAAAACATTAAAACAATATGCTGACTTAAAAAATTATTATGAAGTTGAACAAACATTGAATGTGTTTTTAAAGTTTTTAGAAAAAAATAAAATTGATGAAAAATTAGATGAATATTATAAATCTTATTATGAATTAACAAGTAAATTAAATGTAAAAGCACCTATGAATGAATTTTTATTACAGGTTATTAAAATAAATGATGAACTTAATGAAAGTACACTTTTATTAATGAAAGAAAAATCAGAACAGCATAAAAATAGTACATTTATAGCTATATGTGTAATTTTAATTCTTATTCTTTTGATAACAAGAATGAATATGCTTATTAAGGTAAAGAATGAAAGTGAAAAGAACTTTGAGCGTATAGCTAACACAGATTATTTAACAGGGTTAAATACAAGAGCATATGGTGAAAAACTTATTTTACGAGAAATGAAAAAGGGAAGAAGACTATCAATTGGTGTTATAGATATTGATCATTTTAAATCTATAAATGACAATCATGGACATATATTTGGAGACTTTATTTTAAAGGAAGTTGCAAAATATATTAAGGACAGCTTAGGGGAAGAAGCTATTATAACTAGATTTGGAGGAGAAGAGTTTACAATAGCTTTTCTTGATAAAGGTAGACTTGAGGCAAAAGAAATCTTAGATCAAATAAGGGAAGATATAAACAGTATAGTTTTTGATAATAATGCTAGAGTATCCTTTAGTGCAGGTATCAAGGAATGGAATAAAACAGATTTAAACACTTTAATTAAAGAAGCTGATGAGCTTTTGTATGAAGCAAAAAGAAGAGGTCGAAATAAAGTTTTAATTTAATATTCTAACAAGAGAAGCTAAAGTTTAATCTTTAGCTTTTTTTGTTTAAAAGTAAAATTTATTGATTTTGAATACAAATGATATTTAAAAAGATAAAAAAACAGTAAAAGTCATAAAAAAAGAGGAATTTATTAAAAAAATAATAGATTTATAAAAAAATAGTTTATCACATGAGTAAAATTTATTTTATAAGGAAATTTAATTATGGTATTATTTATTGAATTTTTAAATAAAGGAGATTTATAATGCTTGATAATAATGAACTATTTGAAAAGAATGATGAGGTTCCAAGAGAAATAAAAAAATGGAATTGGGGAGCATTTACATTTAATATAATATGGGGAATTGGAAATAAGTCATATCTACCACTATTATCATTAATACCTATTTTTAATATATTTTGGGCATTTGTATGTGGCTTTAAAGGTAATGAGTGGGCTTGGAAATCTAATAAATTTGATGAAAATGATATAGATGCATTTCTTGCTACTCAGAAAACATGGGCAAGAGCAGGTCTTATATGGTTTATAGTTAGACTTATAATAACAATAATAATATTATCTTATATAATTTATTGGATATATACATTTATAATAGCATACAATTATACAATGCAAATTTTGCACAGCGTTGGTTTAATAAATTAAACGAAAGATTAGATTTTGATAAAAATAAACTTTTATCAAAATTTAATCTTTTTTTAGTTTGATGAAAAAAAAACGATAATTAAATATATAACTTTGCAACAATTTTACTATTTATTTTGTATTAGTAGTGAAGGGAGGGGGACAATGTTAATAATTAATAAGAAAACTATGTCAGTAGTTGAAATATTAGATAGTTTTTCTAATATGGTTTATAGACTAGCTTTTTCAAGAACTAAAAATGTTTATGATGCACAAGATATAACACAAGAAGTTTTTTTGAAGCTTGTAAATTCTGAAAAAATTTTTGAGACGCAAGAGCATTTAAAAGCTTGGCTTATCAAAGTTACTATAAATTTAAGTAAAAATCTTTTAGGATCTGCTTGGTTTAGAAAAACTACAGCACTTGAAGATAATTTAGTTATGTATTTAAAAGAAGAGAGTGAAGTTTATAAATATGTTTTAGACCTTCCTACAAAGTATAGAACAGTAATTCATCTTTTTTATTATGAAGGATTAAAAACTTATGAAATAGCTAATATTTTAAATATAAAAGAGGGAACAGTAAGATCTCAGCTAAGTAGAGCAAGAGAAATTTTAAAGAGAAGTATAAATGAGGAGGATTTGAATGTTTTCTGATAAATATAAGAAAGATAATGAGAAAATAAATTTAGAAAATTCTTTTAAAAGTGAATTAGCAAACAAAATGAAGGGGGAAGTTAAAATGAAAAAGAATAATAAAAGGTTACGAGCAAGCATGGTAGCAGCTGCAACTATGGTAATAATAGTAGGAGGATGTTTTTTAACCCAATATGGATCTAAAGTAGAGACGGATGAAATAGTAAAAGTTGAAAATGAAGAAAATAGACATTTAGAGGGTGAAACTTTAGAGGAAAATATTGGAGAGACAAGTATGGCAAGTTTTTTAAGATATAAGGGAAAGGATTATAGATATGTATTTCATAATATAGATAGCAACAAAGTAAATGAATTAAAAGGTGAAAAGCTTGGTACAACAATTACAGGTTCGATGGATAAAGAGTTTTCAAGTCATATAGAAGGCATGGAAATATATACGATGAAGGGATATGAAGATAAATCAGTGCTTATAGGGATTTTAACTACAGATACAGATATAATAATAGATGTTTTTAATCATTATGATGAAAGTGAATTTAAAATAGGCAATGATTTAATTTCAAAAATGAAAATAGAAAATAATATAAATAAAGTAGAGGTAATAAATAATATGGGGGAGGGTGGTAAAGTTGAAGATATAAATTCAATAAACCTTCTTTTAGAAGAGTTGAAAAAAGCAGAAAATAAATTAAATGATTCAAAGTTTATGGAAAGTTTTTATGGAACCTATGCAGGAGAAAGTAAAGGGATTAATATACAATTGAATGATGGTATTATTAGAACGTTTGATTTGTATAAAACAGGGTTTATATTTATAGATGGATATATTTTTGATTTGAAAAATAAAGAAAAGGCTTTTGAAATATATAATAAATTATAGATTAAAAATAATATAGTATAACATATATTTTATAAATGTTATACGAAAAAATAAAAAAATGAAAAGTGTTATATTATAATAAATAAAATGATATGAAAACATTTTCAAAAATGATGAATTGTGAGAAGAAAATTTCGTAATTAATATAAAAATAAGTACCATTTAGAATTAACCTAAATGGTACTTATTTTTTATATTAATCTCTAATTCCTGCATGTACTGCATGAAGCTTTCTTTCTCTATACATTTTTCTCCATAGATAGAATCCATAGATTGCACCAACTCCATATTGAATCCAGTTAAGTGCACCTGATAAGTCACTAACTAATACTGATGGAGTAAATGATGTTGTTGTGAATAATCCTTCTATAAATAGTACTGCACCTATATTACAGAATATCCAGAACCACCATTGTTCAATATATCTTTTTGAAGTTAAGAACATAGCAGTTACTGTTAGTACAGTTGTTAATGAATCAAGTCCAACACTTGGGTCAGCAGGAATCATTTTACCACCAAAAATTGCATGAATTATTTGTGGTAGATATTTAAGAAGTAAGTAGTAAAGTCCCCAAAAAACTAAAAGTGAAATGATTGTAATAATCCAGTTTTTCCCTGTGAACTTTTTGATTTCGATTTGATGATCTTCTGAAGCTGCAGCACTTTTTTTCCAAGCTACAAGTCCAGCTATTTGAATTGGTAATAAAAAGATTATGTTTTGAATAACTTGTCCATATAAAGCACTTTTATATGCGATCCAAGCATAAGTTATTGTATTGATAAGGATGAATGCATAAACAATAATTTCTCCTCTTGCTTGGTATATTGAAGTTAAAACACCTGTTATAGCACAGATTAGACCGATAATTGCTAATGAACTGAATAATGAGCTCACTGGTGAGCCAAGTAAAATAGGACTGATAAATGAAAAGATACTAGCTAAAATAAATATTGCTAAGAACCATTTCTGGAAAGTTGTTAGTGATGCAATTGCACCTTTTTTCACGTTGCTTGATTCCATTAAAAAACACATCCCTAAATATATTTTGATTAAAATTATTATTACTTTTCTATAAATTAATTGTAACATCTTAATTAATTTTAAACCTTTAAAAAAAACTTACGCAGAGATTACAAAATGATAAAATAACGATTTATTTTTTTATATTTGAATTTATTGTTTGTTTTTTGTGCTAAAATTTATTTAGTTAGCTAAATTTATAAAGAGAAAAATATATATTTCAATTCTGAAGAAGAATATATGTTATAATAAGCTATCATATTAAAATGAAAGGAAAAGGGATAAGAACATTGAATTTTTTAGAACTTGGAATAAATGAAGAATTAGCAAAAAGATTGATAAAGAGTGGAATAAAAACACCAACAAAAATACAAGAAGATAGTATACCACATATATTAGCAGGAAATGATTTAATAGGGGAAGCTAAAACAGGAACAGGAAAAACTTTGGCATTTTTATTGCCAACTATTCAAAATATAGATGAAGATAGTAAAGATACACAAGTGCTTGTTATTTCTCCAACAAGAGAGCTTGCTCTTCAAATAACAGATGGAGCAAAAAATCTAACTAAGGGTACTCATATAAGAGCACTTGCAGCATATGGTGGAAAAGATGTATCATCACAAGCTAATAAACTTAAGCATGCAGCAATACATATAGTTATAGCAACACCAGGAAGATTACTTGACCATATAGAAAGAAGAACAATAGATTTAAGTAAAATTAAAACAGTTATAATAGATGAAGCAGATCAAATGCTTCTTATGGGCTTTAGAAATGAAATTACAGAAATAATGAAGCATGTACCTAAAAAAGCACAAACACTATGTTTTTCAGCTACAATGGATTCAGCAGTAAAAAAACTTGCTTATAGATATATGAATAATCCTGTTGAAGTTAAAGTAGAAGAAGAAACACTTGTTGTAGATAAAATTAGACAAGAGATTGTTGAAACTACTGATAGATGGAAGCAAGATGCACTTTGTACAGTTTTAGAAGAGGATAATCCATTTATGGCGATTATATTCTGTAGAACAAAAAGAAGAGCTGATGAGCTTGAGGCAGGATTTGCAAAAAGAAAAATAGCATGTGAAAAAATTCATAGCGATGTATCACAAGCTAAAAGAGAAAAAATAATGAAGCAATTTAGAAAATGCAATATTCAGTACCTTATTGCAACTGATGTAGCTTCAAGAGGAATAGATATAAGTGGAGTAACGCATATATATAATTATGATGTTCCTGAAACAGTTGAAAGCTATGTTCATAGAATAGGTAGAACAGGTAGAGCAGGAGATGAAGGATATGCATGTATGTTTACAGATCCTAAAAATTTACCAATGATAAAACAAATTGAAGAGGCATTAGAAATTGAAATAGATAGAAGACATGTTGACATTAAAAAAACTCAATAGTTTATAAAAATATCATCTAAAAGAGTAATTTTCTTTTAGGTGGTATTTTTTTTGGTGCATAATAAAAATCTTTATGCTATTTCACTTAAAGAGTAAGGTTAAGATATTCAAAAAATATAATTACCAATATTACCCAATGTGTGATAGAATTAATTAAATAATGTAGTTTCATAGGGGGAAATATGAAAAGAAAATTTATAGGGCTAATATGTGTATTAGCAATTATATCATCTTTTATTGCATGTGGTGAAGATAAAGAAAACGATTTAATAAAAAAAACCAAAACAGAAGTAACACAACAAGAAAAAGGGAAAGAGGAAGAAGAGAAAAATGATAAGTTAGATGAAGAAGATGATAAATCAAAGGATGATGAAGAAAAAGTTAAGGAAGAAAATGTTTTAGCAGACTATAGATTTGAAATTAAAGTGCCAGAAAAATGGACAAGATTACCTGATTCATTAGTGGAAGCAGCAGGAGGAGCAAGTGTTGGAGCTAATATATTAGGAATGTGGAGTGTTGAAATGACAACAGGTGCTACATTTGGAATAGCTACAGAAAGTGGCGCAAGAGGAATTACACTTGAACAATATAAAGAAGCTATGAAAATAGTATTAGAAACAGCAGGGAAAGATGTAGAAGCCAAAGATAGAACTTTTGGAAATATAGATGCTATTGAACTTAAGTATGTTGAAACTCAAAGTGCAATAACATTTGAAATTACACAAGTTTTAATTATTTCAGATGATAATGTAATAATGATTATGTTATCAGAGCCTGAAAATAAAGATAGCAATGCTTCTGAATTTGAAAAGGTTCTTGGAACATTAAAAGAAATATAGTAAATTTATAAACAGAATAAGACCTCTTAGTAGCTAATATAAACTAAGAGGTCTTGTTTTATATTAAAGTTCTTCACCATTAGTTTCTATAACTTTTTTATACCAGCTAAAGCTATCTTTTTTATATCTTTTAAGTGAAGCATCATCAGCTATATCTCTATCAATATAAACGAATCCATATCTTTTTTGATATCCATTAAGCCAGCTTAAAAGATCTGTAAATGACCAAGTGCAGTAACCTATAAGATTAACCCCATCAGTTATAGCTTCTTTACAAGCAAGGATATGGCTTTTTAAAAAGTCAATTCTATATTCATCATGAATCTCTTCATTTTCTAAAGTATCAAATGCTCCAAGTCCATTTTCTGTTATAAGTATAGGAATATTGTCATATCTACTAGCTATTCTTCTAAGACCAATTCTAAGCCCAGTAGCATCTATTGCCCAATCCCAGTCAGTTGTTTCAAGAAAGTCATTTTTAGTAGTCTTATACACCCCGGGGATTCCTTGGGCTTTTGAAGTCCCTTTTTTACCAGTTGAGTTCATTTCACCAGTTCTTGTAACTCCATCAAGTGGATTCATTTCAATTGTTGAAGTTTGATAATAATTTACTCCAAGAAAATCTGCGATACCATCTTTAAGAAGCTCTAAGTCTCCTTCTTCGATAGTTGGTTCAAGTCCCATTCTTTCCATATATCTAAATGCAAGGGTAGGATATTTTCCTTTAAGATATATATCAAGCCACCAATGTGAGTTAATTTCTTTAGCATTTTCCATAGCAAGGACATCACAAGGATTGCAAGTACATGCATAGACTGGTCCATAAGCAAAGCTTGGTCCTATTTTACCTTTAAGTCCAAGTTCTTTAAATGACTTAATAGCTTTTGCATTTGCAAGATTAGCAATATGGTTAGCTTGTAACATTCTTTTTAGATCTCTAACAGCAGGTGGATGAATTCCAAGTTCATATCCAAGTGCTATAAAGATGTTTTGTTCATTTAAAGTAACCCAGTATTTAACCTTATTTTCAAAGCTTTTATATAAAACTTTGCAATAATTATCAAAGTCATTTATGATTTCACGAGATTCCCAGCCACCATATAAATCTTGCAGAGCTTGTGGTAAATCCCAGTGATAAATTGTAACAACTGGCTCTATACCATTTTTAAGAAGTTCATCTATTAAATTATTATAAAAGTCTAATCCTTTTTGATTAATTTCACCTCTTCCATTTGGGAAGATTCTTGGCCAAGAAACAGAAAATCTATAAGCACGAAGTCCCATTTCCTTCATAAGAGCAACATCTTCCTTAAATCTATGATAGTGATCTACTGCAACTTTACCAGTAGTGTTTTTATAAGTTGTTCCAGGAATTTTCACGTATTCATCCCAGATAGATAATCCTTTTCCATCAATATCACTTGCACCCTCTACTTGGTATGCAGCAGATGCACTTCCCCATAAAAAGTCATCATTAAATTTATCAAGTTCTTTATATATCATCTTTATTCCCCCTACAAAGTTAATTTTCTTAGTAAAATTTAAAGTTTAGAGTTTCTAAATTTCAATAATCTTAACAAGCAAAGATCGTAGCTAAACTTTATAATTAAGCATGTTTAATAATTAATTATATAGTACCATTTAAACTTTAGAGAAAATAGTGATTTAGACTCTAAAATAAAGAGTTTTATAATAAAAAAAATGTAACTAATAAAAAACAAGTTGTTTTATCAGTTACAAACATTATGGGAAGCATTATAGAAACATAAAAGCAATTTATTGCTTCATAAATATTGATAATTCACTAGCTATTTTTTCTATGATGTAAATAACAGGAACTTGTGTTGTTAATTGATGATGTCCATTTTTTCTTGATGGAGAATAATAACTTATGTTTTTATCAGATAATTTTGCAAGAGTGCAATTCTTACTATTAGTAATTGAAACAACAAGTCCACCATTTCTTTTAATTCTATTTGCACATTCTATAATCTGAGGACTTTCTCCTTCAACAGAAAGAATAATAGCAATACTATCCTCACCAAGAATTTTTTCTGTTGGATAAAAAGAGTCTGAAATAGCAAGTGCAAACTTACCCATATTACCAAGATATCTTGCAGCATAAGTAGCAAGTGAGCCGGAATTTCCAAATCCTATCCAAAATATATTCTTATTTTCATTAATTAAATTTGCAATATCTTTTATATCATTAATAAAAATATCAGAAGTAGTTCTTTCAAAAAATTCTAAAAGTGCACTTTTATCATCTTTTATAATAACTTCATCACTAGCATTTAAATTCATTTTTAGTTTTATTTTAAATTCAGAGAAACCATCACAGTCAAACTTTTTACAAAATCTAAGTATTGTAGTTGTAGAAACATGGGTTTCATTTGCTAAATCACGAATCCTCATATATATAACACTATTTTTATTTGCAATAACATAGTTATAAACATTTAACTCAAGTTCATTTAAACTTGAAATTTTATCAGCTGAAAACATAGCTTAATCCCCCGTATATATCAAGTATAATTTAACTCTTATAGTGTAACAATATTATCAGATTTAATAAAATTTTACAAGGAAAATAGGAATTAAGTTAAGAGAGGAGTGGTGGTAATGGGAGGACAAAAAGGACATAAAAAACAACCAGTAATAAAATTTCAAAAAAAAGATAATAAAGAAGTCAACAAAGGTGTTATCATTTTAAATTTAGTGTTTAGTTTAAGTCTTGCAGTTTCATATATAGCATCAGTTATAGGTGTAATGATATACAATTTAAATGAAACAAAAGTATTTAAATTAGGGTTAGGTTTTAATTTAATTGTATTAATAACATATCTAATTGTAAGCAGAGTATTTATAAAAAAGTATGGTGTTAATAAAAAATAGATTTAATAAAAATAGCCTGTAAAAGGGCTATTTTTGTCAAATATTACTTTTAGGTAAGTTAACTTACTAAAAAGTGCCTACTTGTTTGAACGTTATAGATAAAGATATTATTGTATTAAGAATTAAACTTTTAGGGAGTGAAAATAGAAATGGACATTAAGGAATTATTTAATAAATCAAATATAGGAAATATAGAGACAAAAAATAAATTTATAAGAGGAGCTTTATGGACAGAGCTTGCTGATGAAAAAGGACATTTAACTGATGAATTAGTAAATGTATATGAAGAACTTGCAAAAGGCGGAGTTGGAACTATGA
>JBOGAY010000347.1:0-14002 GCA_051655925.1 Sarcina sp.
CAAGTATTTTTTTATAAGAATTTAATTTTTTAAAGATTTCTTCTCTAATTTCATAAATTTTTTCATAATTTCTATAGTTTTTCACTATCTCTATTTTTATTCTTGATTGGATTGGTAAACTACAAAACCATATCTTATATTTATCTATTATCATTATATAACTTCCCCCCTTATATTCTTTCTATACCCTAAAGCTTCATATATATGATTTGTTTGAACAAATTCTTCATTTTCTATATCTGCTATAGTTCTAGCAAGCTTTATAATTTTATGAAGAACTCTACTACTAAGTCCAAATTTTATATATATATTTTCAAGTACTTCTTCACCAGATTTTGTTATTTTTATATATTTTTCTATTAAATCATAGCTAAGTTTTGAATTTGTTAAAATTCCTATATCTTTATATCTTTCTCTTTGCAAACCTCTAGCATTTTCTATAATTTCTTTATAATTTTTCACTGCTTCATCTTTCTTTCCGCGAAGCTTATCAAATCCAACATAAGTTACAAAAGAAAAAATATCTATTCTATCTTTCATTGCTTTTGATAATTTATTTTCATAACTATTTCTTAAACTTTCACTGCAACTACACTTTCTTGTCTCTACCCCACTTAAATAATTGCCACATGGACAAGGATTAAATGCTCCAACTAATATAAAATCTGCTGGATATTCAACATTTCCCGTACTTCTTGAAATATTTACTTTTCCACTTTCGATAGGTTCTCTAAGACTTTCTATAACTTTTCTATCAAACTCTAAAAGTTCATCTAAAAATAAAACTCCATTGTGTGCTAAAGATATTTCTCCAAGATTTAAATCTCTTCCCCCACCTATCAAAGCCGGCTTTGTTATAGTATGGTGCGGACTTCTAAATGGCCTTTTTTTAATTAATCCATTGTCAAGTTTTCCTTTTATACTGTAAACCTTAGTTATATCGAGAGATTCATCAAAAGTTAACTTTGGTAAAAGCTCAATAAGAGATTTTGCTAAAAGTGTTTTTCCTGAACCCGGAGGACCTTGCAAAACTATATTATGTCCACCTGCTGCACATATCATAAGTGCCCTCTTTGCCCCTTCTTGCCCACATATATTTATAAATTCATATAAATTTCTATCCTCTGGAATAAATTCTTCAACTTTCTCTGGCTTTAGATGTTTATAATCTAAGAATTCTATAACCTCTTTTAAATTGTTTAATGCATACACATCAATTCCTTCAATACTACTACATTCGCTAAAATTTTCTCTTGGAATTATTATTTTTTTAATTCCCTCTTCTCTTGCTTTAATAACTGATGCTAACGCACCATTTATATTTTTAAGCTCTCCATTTAAAGAAAGTTCTCCTAAAAATAAAAATTCTTCATTTTCTACATTTTTAATTTGATTGCTTTCAATTAATATAGCTATTGCTATTGCAAGATCTAAAAAAGAACCTTTTTTACGTATATTAGCCGGTGCAAGATTCACTGTAATTCTCCCAAGTGGAAAGTTATAGTTTGAATTTTCTATTGCGCTTCTAACTCTATCTTTTGCTTCTTTAACAGATGTATCTGCAAGTCCTACTATATTAAAGGAAGGTATCCCCTTTGCAATATCAACTTCTATTCTTATTAATACTCCTTCTACACCTTTACATGTAGAACTTAATATTGTAACTGCCATTTAATCACTCCTATAATAAAATTTATGTCTTAATTAATGTCCTATTCTTACATTTTTAAACATAAAAAGTTTATAATTCAAAAATCTTTTCACGAATTGATTAAATTTGATTAAAAAAGTTAAAACTTTTAAATAGGTGATTTTATGAAAAAATTTAATAAATTAATAGGTAATTTTGGTGAGAAAATAGCTTTTTCTCTTCTCCAAAATGAAAAGCATAATATAATAGAAACTAATTTCCACACTAAATTTGGTGAAATTGATATAATTTCATTCGACAAAGATATACTCGTTTTTACAGAAGTAAAAACGCGTGTAAATAAATTATATGGAACCCCTGCACAAAGCATTTCTTACTATAAAATGAAAAATATAATCAAAGTTGCAAAACAATATATTTATTACAAAAAATTTTATACCTGCTTTATAAGATTTGATGTAATTGAAATTGAGGTTTCTTCTTCATCAAAAGAAATAACTACAAACCACATAAAGGATGCTTTTCGTGCAAACTAAAAAAAGTACATCAAATTATTAATTTGATGTACTTTTGCTTATATTAAATTCTTTATAAAACTTTTTCTATGTATCTGTGTTGAACCTTGTTCTTTTAATCCTTCTAAATGTTTTTTAGTTCCGTACCCTACATTGTTTGCAAAGTCATACCCCGGGTATTTATTATCATATTCTTTCATTAAATTATCTCTATAAACTTTTGCTATTATAGATGCACACGCTATAGATGCACTCTTTCTATCACCTTTAATTACTGACTTGTTTAGCCCTTCATAATTTTTGATAAGATATCCATCTGATAATACCATATGAGGATCAACACTAAGACCTTTAACACTATCAATAAATATTTGATTGTTGCAATAAGATATCCCTCTTTCATCAATTTCTATATTAGATTTTTCTGCAATTGAATATGCTATTGCTTTTTCTTTTATAACTTGTGCTAATCTTTCTCTTTTAGCTTCTGATAATAATTTAGAATCGTTTATCTCTAAAATAATATCATCTAAGTCATTTAAGTCTAATATAACTGCAGCAGCTACTATAGGGCCTGCTAGAGGACCTCTTCCAACTTCATCTACACCTGCAACTACTCCGTTTTCACCCAAAGCTTTATCAAATTGATACATAGCAATTACTCTTTCTATCTCTGCTAAATAAGAATTAACATTTTTCTCTAATCTGTTTCCTAGAGCAATTACATTTTTTCTAGTATCCATTTTTAGAATATTTGCAACTTCTAAATTCTCATCTACATTTTCTTTAGAAATCTCTATCTCTTTTACTGCTTCATTTAAAACTTTATATGAGTAACCTTTTAAGTTATCCACTAAATTATCCATTAAAATACTCATAGCAATCTCCTAATAAATATATTCTACTTTCCTTTTTTAGTACTTGCAGCTTTTGATTTGTTTCTGCTTCTTCCTATTTTTGAAGAACCTTTAGTACCTTTCAATCCCTTAACAAGCTTTTTATTTAAAGACTTAGTTACTTTAGCTTTCTTTTTAGAAACTATTGTTCCTTCTTCTTTAGCTTTTTTAAGTGCTTCATATTCTTTATACTTACTTGGCTTCTTATTTTCATTTTCTCTATCTTGAAGAGCTTGTTGTATCTCTTTTTCAGCTTTTATTTCCTGACGTTTTTGTCTTTTCTTTTCTTTCTTAGCTTTTTTAATAGTTTTAGCCTTTTCTTCTTCAGTAAGCTCAACAAATTCTACTACTTCTTCCTCAATAACATCATTAGGACCTTCTAAAGAAATTCTCCCAATTGTCCCATCTCTAAACTCATCTAATATAATAGCTGATATTCTATTATAGTCAACTCTCTTACCTGACATAATACATCCTCTTTTAGCTGCTATTTTATCTAAGTTTTCTATAGGGTTATCTGATATTTCATCAAGTTTATATCTATCTTTAAGCTCTTCTTTAGCCACTACAGTAAGTTTATCTATAAGCTTATATACAAGCTCTTCTATATCCATTATTTCATCTTTAATAGCTCCTGTGAAAGCTAGATTATAACCAGTTTGTTTATCTTCAAATTTAGGCCATAATACTCCTGGAGTATCAAGTAAATCTATATCATAACTTGTTTTAATCCATTGATTGTTTTTTGTAAGTCCTGGTCTATCCCCTGTTTTAGCAATATTATTTTTTGCCATCTTATTAATAAAAGTAGACTTACCAACGTTAGGAATACCTACTACCATAGCTCTAGTAGTAAATCTAACAAGTCCTTTACTCTTTAGTCTATCATGCTTATCTTTTAAAAGCTCATCAAGTGCTGGCTTAATATCTTGAAGTCCCTTACCATTAATAGCATTAACCTCTAAAACCATTGTAGTTTCATTATTTAATGCTTTTTTCCATTCTCTAGTTATATTAGAATTAGATAAGTCACCTTTATTAAGCAATATAAGTCTTGGTTTATCTCCACATATTTTATCTATCTCTGGATTTTTCGATGCTCGTGGTATCCTAGCATCTCTAATCTCAATAACAGCATCTACAAGAGCTAAACTCTCTTGTATCTTTCTTCTTGTTCTGGCCATATGACCAGGGAACCATTGTATTGTCATATTTATATTCTCCCTTCAAATTTTAAAATATATATTAATTTGAAATTTATCCGTATAATAAAAAACGGGACTATTACTAGCCCCTGTTCTCTATGAGAATTAGATTAAATTATCTAACTTTTAACTCTTTAACTTTAGCAGCTTTACCTACTCTATCTCTTAAGTAGAATAATCTAGCTCTTCTTACTTTACCTCTTCTTACTACTTCTAATCTATCGATTATAGGAGCGTTAACTGGGAAAGTTCTTTCAACTCCAACACCAGAAGCTAATCTTCTAACTGTGAAAGTTTCTCTTAATCCACCGTTTTGTCTTTTAATAACTGTTCCTTCGAACATTTGGACTCTTTCTTTTTCTCCCTCTTTAATCTTAACATATACTTTAACAGTATCTCCTATATGGAATTCTGCTAAATCTGTTCTGATTTGCTCTTGCTCGATTGATCTTAATAATTCGTTCATTGTGCATTCCCTCCTTGATTAACTATAATGTGACGTTCTTAAACAAAGGCTTTGCCAGAGGAACGCCCGTACTAGCACAAAATTTATTCTATCATATGTTAACATACTAAGCAACTAAATTTTATTTCTCTTTCAATAATTTAATATCTTCCTTTGTCAATGTTAACTTTTTAAATAAATCTTGCCTTCTCTGTTTTGTTATAAGTAGAGATTGTTTTCTTCTCCATTTTCTTATATTTTCATGGTGTCCTGAGATTAGTATCTCTGGAACTAAATCGCCCTCAAATTCAAAAGGTCTTGTATACTGTGGATATTCAAGTGTTCCATCATAAAATGATTCATCTTGAAAACTTTCCTCTTTACCAAGAACTCCTGGAACAAGTCTGCAAATACTATCTATTACAGGAATTGCAGCCATTTCTCCACCTGTTAAAACAAAATCTCCAAGTGACACTTCCATATCAAAGTATTTATATACACGTTCATCAATGCCTTCATAATGCCCACATACAAAAACTAATTCTTTTTCTTTAGAAAGTTCATTAGCTAAAGATTGATCAAAAGTTCTTCCTCTTGGCCCAAGGAAAATAACCTTACCTTTATTAGTCTTTTTAACATCTCTTAAAGCGTCAACTACAGGTTGTGGTGCCATAACCATCCCTGCTCCACCCCCATAAGGAGTATCATCAACTTTTTTATGTTTATTTAAAGTATAATCTCTTATATCAATAGCCTCTATATCAAGTAAACCTTTTTCACTCGCTTTTCCCATTATACTATGCGAAAAAATATTAAACATATCTGGAAAAAGAGTAAGAATATTAATCTTCATCCATCCATTCTCCTGAAGGTCTTATAACCACTGATTTGTTTTGAACATCTATTTCATATACAAAATCTTTTAATACAGGAACTAAAATTTCTTTATTTCCTTTTACCCAATAAACATCATTGCTACCAGTTTTAATAACATCTGCTATCTGTCCATAAATAAAATCATTTGTATCTTTTACTTCACAACCAATTAAATCAGCTACAAAGAAAGTATCCTCAGGAAGTTCAACTGCATCTTCTCTTGATACTTCAAGGTAGGGTCTTTTAAATTTATATTTTTCAGCTTCATTCATTGAGTCTATTCCCTCAATTTTTAAAACTACAAACTTGTCTTTTAAGAACTTAACATTTTCAACTTTAACAAGTTTTTTATTTAAATATACTTCTTTAAGTCCTTTAAATCTGCTCATATCATCAGTTAAAGGCATTACTTTAACATCACCCATTACTCCATGAGTATTAATTATTTGACCTATTCTTAAAAATTCTACCATTTTACTTTCACCTCTTTTTTATATGTATAAAAAGAGTTAGGTCACCCTAACTCTTTCTTATATAATATCCAATTCAACTCTTTTGTTTTCTTTTAGCGAAGCCGCTTTAATAACAGTTCTTATCGCCTTGGCAACTTTGCCTTGTTTTCCTATGATTCTTCCAGTGTCAGATTCTGATACCTTAAGCTTTAGTATAATTTTGTCATCTCTCATTTCTTCCGTTACAAAAACTTCTGATGGAGAGTCAACTAATGATTTTGCAATTAGTTCAACTAATTCTACCATATTCATAGTCTGCTAAAGAACTTAGCAGCTCACCTCCACAAAAAAATTATTTGTTGATTCCTGCTTTAGCGAAAAGTCTCTTAACAACGTCTGTTGGTTGAGCACCATTTCCTAACCATTTAGCAGCCTTCTCAGCGTTAATTTTAACGTCTGCTTCTGGCTTAGCGATTGGATTGTAGTATCCGATTTCCTCGATGAATTTACCATCTCTTGGAGCTCTTGAATCAGCTACAACTATTCTGTAGAAAGGAGCTTTATGAGCACCCATTCTTCTTAATCTTATTTTTACTGCCATGTCTATTTCACCTCCTTTAAAAGATAATGTATATATATTACTTCATAAATGGCATTTTACCAAACAAACCTTTCTTTCCAGGTCCCTTAGTAAGAGACTTAAATTGTTTCATTTGTTTTTTCATCATCCCATGACCTTTTATGAGCTTATTAACATCTTGAATTGTAGTTCCTGATCCTCTTGCTATTCTCTTCTTTCTTGAGTTAGAACCATTTAATAAGTTTGGATTTTTTCTTTCTTTATCAGACATTGAGTAGATAATAGCCTTAACTTTATCCATCTCTTTTTCTCCATTTGAAAGATCTAATCCCTCTAGCTCTTTTGAATTAACTCCTGGTATCATTTCTACTAATTTTGTTATTGGACCAAGTTTTTTCATCTGTTCCATTGCTTTAAGATAATCATCAAAATTAAAATCTTGATTTGTCATCTTTTTAGCAAGATCTTCTGCTTCTTTTTGATCTATTGATTCTTGTGCTTTCTCTATAAGAGATAATACATCTCCCATGCCAAGAATTCTTGATGCCATTCTATCTGGGTGGAATACTTCGATGTCATTCATCTTTTCTCCCATACCTGCAAACTTAATTGGCTTTTCAGTAACTTTTCTAATTGAAAGTGCTGCCCCACCTCTTGTATCACCATCAAGTTTAGTTAATATAACTCCTGTTATATCTAAACTTTCATTAAAAGTTTGTGCTACATTTACTGCATCCTGTCCTGTCATTGAGTCAACAACAAGAAGAATTTCTGTTGGATTCGCAACTTCTTTTACATCTTTTAATTCTTGCATTAATTCTTCATCAATATGAAGTCTACCTGCTGTATCTATTATTACAATATTATTTCCATTATCTCTAGCATGAGCAATCCCTGCTTTAGCAATTTCTACTGCTGGAACTTTATCACCCATTGAAAATACTGGAATATCTATTTGCTTTCCTACAACCTCTAACTGTTTAATCGCAGCTGGTCTATAAATATCACAGGCTACTAATAAAGGTTTTTTATTTTGCTTTCTTAAGTGTAATGCAAGTTTTCCTGTCATAGTAGTCTTACCTGCACCTTGAAGTCCAACCATCATAAAGACTGTCAGTCCACTAGGTGAGTAATTAAGTTTACTTTCTGACTCTCCCATAAGATTTGTTAATTCTTCATTAACTATCTTAATCACTTGTTGTCCTGGTGTCAAGCTCTCAAGAACATCTCCACCTACACACTTCTCACTAACGACTTTTATAAACTCTTTTACAACTTTAAAGTTTACGTCAGCTTCTAATAAAGCAAGTTTAACCTCTCTCATAGCTTCTTTTATATCTTTTTCAGTTAGCTTACCTTTTCCCTTTAACTTTTTAAATGCATCTTGTAACTTTGATGCTAAATTATCAAAAGCCATGCCCAATCCTCCTATGCGTTTATAATCTCATCTATATTACTATCTATGATTTTTAATTCCTCTTCACTAAAAGATTCATTAACAGATAGTTTTTTTAACAAGTTTTCTTTTAAAACTACTCTTTGTCTGTATTTATCTAATAGTTTAAGTTTTTCCTCATAAGCTGATAATTGCTTTGAACACCTCTTTATCAAATCAAAGGTTGCTTGCCTGCTAGTTTTATTTAAATCTGCTATTTCAGCTAAAGACAAATCTTCATTATAATAAAGATTCATTATGTTAAGCTGCTTCTCAGTTAGTAAGGAACTATAATAGTCTAATAACATTGATATTTCAAATCTATCTTCCATATAACCACCTTACTTACAAATGATATCTTAACAGAATTTTTTAGTAGTGTCAAGTATTTTTACTTAACACTACTTTTCAATACAATCCCCACTTAATCTCTGTTATATAGCCATTTGTAAGAACTATTAAATTTTTAACTTTCTAATTTTTTTATTTTTTTATTATTTTTTTGCTAATTATAATAAAGCATTTGCAAAACTTTTTGCATCAAATTTTTGAAGATCTTCTATCCCTTCACCAACACCTATATATCTTACTGGAATATCTAAAATAGTCTTAATTGATATTACTACACCACCTTTAGCAGTTCCATCAAGTTTTGTAAGTATTATTCCATCTATAGGACAAGCCTCCATAAATTGTTTAGCTTGAATAACAGCATTTTGACCTGTAGTAGCATCAAGAACAAGTAATGTTTCTTTCTCTATATCTCCAAGTTCCCTGTCAATTATTCTATTAATCTTAGCAAGCTCATCCATAAGATTTTTTTTATTATGAAGTCTTCCTGCTGTATCACAAATTAAAACATCTACATTTCTAGCTTTAGCTGCTGCTACTGCATCAAATACAACTGCAGCAGGATCTGACCCCTCTGTATGTTTAACTATATCAACACCTGATCTTTTACTCCAAACATCTAATTGATCTATGGCTGCTGCTCTAAATGTATCTGCTGCTGCTAAAAGAACTTTTTTACCATCGGCTTTATACTTAGCTGCAAGTTTTCCTATAGATGTAGTTTTACCAACACCATTAACCCCTATAACAAGTAAAACTTTTTTCCCATCTATTGATTCTTCTTCTTCTTCTGCCCCTTCTAAAAGCATTTCTTCAACAACTTCTTTTAAAGCTGGTTTTACCATTTCAACGTCATTAATTTTTTCTTTTCTAATTTTTTTCTTTAAGTTCTCTATTATAGCCATAGTTGTTTCCATACCAACATCTGATGTTATAAGAGCTTCTTCAAGTTCTTCATATAAATCATCATCAATTGCAACTGCAAGCTTTAGAGTTTCATTAATCTTATCAGTAAGATTATCTCTAGTTTTACTTAGTCCCTCTTTTAGTTTATTAAATAATCCTCCAAACATATATCTGTCTCCTTTTTTAATAACTATTTTTTATTTAAGTCTACTGATACTATTTTAGATATACCTTTCTCCTCCATAGTAACACCATACATAATATCAGAAACTTCCATAGTACCTTTTCTATGTGTTATAACTATAAATTGTATACTATCAGAAAACTCTTTTAAGAAATCAGCATACCTTGCAACATTTGCATCATCTAGTGCAGCTTCTATTTCATCTAATATGCAAAAAGGTGTTGGTTTCATTCTTAAAATGGCAAATAATAATGCTATTGCAGATAAAACTTTCTCTCCACCAGACATTAAATTAATATTTTGTATTTTCTTTCCTGGTGGCTGTACCCTTATCTCGATATCACTATTTAATTCATCTGATTCATCTAAAATAAGTTGTGCACTACCACCTTTAAATAATTCTTTAAACGTACTATCAAAATTTTTATTTAAAATATTAAAATTTTGTCTAAAAATAACTTTCATTTTAGATGTCATATCTTCAATAATTCCAATTAATTCCTCTCTTGCATTTTCAAGATCTTCTTTTTCTCTAATTAAAAATCTATATTTTTCCGATAACTCTCTAAACTCTTCAACTGCATTAACATTTACAGTACCTAATGCATTTATTTTTGATTTTAAAGTATATATACTCGCTCTATGTTTTTCTACATCTTCTATTTCATCAAATTCTTCTAATGCTTCATCTACATCAATGTCGTATTCCTCTAAAAGCTTTTGTGTTGAATTATTTTTATCACTCTCAAACTTTGTATAAATTATCTTATGTTTGTGTATTTCTTCATCTTTTTTAGCTATAAATAAAGTTAAATTTTCAACTATACCTTCGAGCTTATTTATTTTTTCCTTAATTTTCGCTCTATAAACTTCAAATTCTTTAGTCTTTTCTTCTAAACCTAGAAGTTTTTCCTCTTCGAAGTTTATGAAGTTTTTCTTAACTAAAATAGCTTCTCTGTTTTCTTTTATTGAATTTTCACTATTCATACTATATTTATCAATATCTTTAATTATTTTTTCAATCTCTACAAGATCAGATTTCATTCTAAGTATATCTTTATTTTTACTTTCAATATTTTCCTTCAAACTTGCATATTTAACCTTTAATGAAGTAACATCTTTTTCTATCTTTTCTCTATCACTTGCTAAAAGTACAACTTCCTTTTCAAGATTTTCTATAATAGCTTTATTATCTGTTCCAACCTCTTGTATTTTTGAATATTTTTTAACAAGAACTTCTATTTCACTTATTATACTATTTATTTTACTTTTTGCAGATTCTTTTTCGTTTGTAATGTTCTTACTAGTTGTCTTTAAGTTAAATATTTCATCTGTAAGACGTTTTATTTCACTCTTAATATTTATAATTTCAAGTTCTTTTTTATGAATATCATTTTCAAAACTTTTTAAAGCTTCTAAATTATTTTCAAGACTAGTTAAATCATTTTCTTTTTTAGTACTTAATTTTTTTAAATTTTCTTTTGATTTTTTTAAATTCTCTATAAGTGTTTCTATCTCTTTTTTTCTAGATATGATTCCCATGTTCTTTTGATAGCTACTACCACCGGTTAAAGCTCCTCCTGCATTAACAATCTCACCATCAAGAGTGACTATCTTATATCTATACCCACTCTTTTTAGCTATTTCTAATGCACAATCTATATTTTCACAAATTAAGGTTCTACCTAAAATGTGATTAATAACACTTTCATATTTTAAATCAAACTCAACAAGTTCTGATGCTATTCCAAGATATCCCTTAGTATTTTTTATATGCTCATCAAGTACAATTTTTTTGCCTTTGATAATAGAAATTGGTAAAAAAGTAGCTCTTCCAAGTTTATTTTTCTTTAAATACTCAATCATCTTCTTAGCAATAACTTCATTCTTAGTTACAATATTAGATATTGCACCTGCTAAACTTATTTCTATTGCTATTTCAAAACCTTTTTTAGTATTTAAAATAGCTCCTAAAACTATGGCATCACCTTCATTTAAATTCAAGAAATTTTTATCTACATGTGACATAAGTCTTTTTACAGCTACATTATATCCTTCATATTCTTTTTCAAACTTAGAAAGCATTTCCTTGTTAGCCTCAAGTCTACTTATATTAGAAAAACTCTTCGAAATCTCTTTTTCAAGTTCTGTAAGTTTCAACTTTTTATTTATAATATTATTATTTTTTTCATCTTTTTTTTCAAGTAATATAGTTTTTTTATTCTCTGCCTCTAAAACTTCATTATCTAAATTATACTTAGTAAGCATATTTACTTTTAAAGATGCTTCAATCCCTAAAACTTTAGCCTCTGAAGATTTAATAAACTCTTCAAGATCCACCATTTTACTCTCTAGGATATCTTTCCTATTAAGATAATTTGACTCTTCTCTCATAGCTTCTATATCTTTATTCTTAAGATTTTTTATTTCATTCTCTTTATTATGTAAAGCTTGAATCATTTTTTCTTTAATATTCTCTTTAGCTTTTAATTCTTCCTGCATAGCTAAAAGTTCTTTTGAACCACTTTCAAACTCAACATTTAAAATTTTAATTTCTTTATTTAAAGATTCTTTTTTCTTACTATTAGCCTCAATATCATATCTTGATTTTTTAATAGTTGCCTCAAAATTCTTTATTCTTTCCTGTAATAAAGATATTTCAGATTTTGCATCTATTATAGTCTCTTTTCTTTTTAAATAGTCTTCTTTTTTATTTACATTATCTTCTTCTAATTTTTCTAAATCTAATTTTAACTTTTTCAAACTTTCTCTAGCATTGATATTTTTTTCTTTTTCTAATTCATTTATCTCTTCTAAATTCTGAATTTCTTCTTCTTTAGATTCAAGTTTTAAATTTATAGTAATCAAATTATTTACAAGCAAATTAATATCTTTTTCCTTAAGTTCACTTGCTAAAATTAAATATTTTTCAGCTTTTTTCTTTTCTTCTTCTAAAGGTCCTAATCGTTCCTCATAAGTATAAACAATATCATTTAGTCTAATTAAATTATCTGCTGTATTTTTAAGTTTTCTTTCAGCCTCATTTTTTCTTGATTTGTATTTAACAATTCCTGCTGCTTCTTCTAAAAGAGCTCTTCTATCATCTGATTTCCCACTTAAAATAGCATCAATTTTTCCTTGTCCTATAAGAGAGTATCCCTCTTTACCTATACCTGTATCCATAAATAGATTGACTATATCCTTAAGTCTACATGTAGAATTATTAATAAGGTATTCACTCTCTCCTGATCTGTATATACGTCTAGTCACCTTAACTTCATTGAAATCTATTGCAAGACTTTCATCACTATTATCTAAAGTAAGCGAAACACTTGCTATTCCTATTGGCTTTCTATACTCTGTACCAGTAAAGATGATATCTTCCATCTTTGCACCTCTAAGCGTTCTAGCACTTTGTTCTCCAAGTACCCATCTAACAGCATCTGATACATTACTTTTTCCACTACCATTAGGACCTACAACTGCTGTTATCCCTTTAGTAAATTTCAATTCTGTTTTATCAGCAAACGATTTAAATCCTCTTATTTCAAGAGATTTTAAAAACATATAAACTAGCCAATCTCTAAAAATTATAAGATTGACTCCTCCTCCCTATTTTTTATTCTTACATAAATTCTGGTATTAACATTAATAACATTATTAAAACTATAAATATCGCAAGACCTCTTGCCATATTTTTTCTAGTAGATTCTTTCATCTCATACACTCCTTAAAACTCTATAAAATTATATTAACATATGTGTCTTTCTATTTCTATCAAAAAAATAAGTTCTAGATATACTTACCTAGAACTTATTTCTTTATATTATATTAATCTTATATGCATTTTTTCTTGTTTTAAGATTAACAAATGCTTTATCCATGTCATTTATTACCTTTACTGAAATATTATTTTGCACTTTTTCTTTAAGTACATTAAAATATCTTTTTTTATCAGCATATAACTTAGAAACACTTCTATTACTAATTTCAATAATAACATCTTCTTTAATTTTATTATTTACAATCGTTTTTAATATCTCTTCATTTAGAATATCGCCTTCAACAAGTTCTCTAAAAGCAGGATGAAAAGGTCCTGTTACAATATCTTCACCTTCTGCAATGTTATCAGTAGCCTGAAGTCCTACTCTTATAACTTTCACACCTGCTTCTATAAATAGTTTATAGCAAACTTTTGCTATATCAACACATTCATCTAATGAATACGGCAAATACATATTATTGTTAAACATAAATTCCATTGCTGTATCTTTAATTGTAAGTGCTGGATATATCCTTGCAATTTCTGGTTTCATTGATATAGATTTTTTAACAGTTTCTATATCCTTTTCTTTTGTATCACCTGGTAACCCAAGCATTATTTGATGTCCTAATATAAAACCATAATCTTTTATAAGTTTAGATGCTTCTCTAACATCTTCCCCTGTATGACCTCTTGTAGCTTTTACAAGAACTTCTTCATCTAATGATTGTACTCCTAATTCG
>JBOGAY010000348.1:0-4243 GCA_051655925.1 Sarcina sp.
TACTTATTATTCCTCATTTTGTGATTCTTTTATAAATTTATTTGTGAATTAAAGCTCTTATCTTCTTTCTCAGATAAGAACAAATACACTTATCCCCAGTACAGCTTTTAATAAATACATACATATAAGTTACTATTATAAGTGGTTTATATACTATAAGTATATATAAATAAATTAATATTATTTTATGTTTTTTTATATTTTTAAAATTAACATTATTCTTTAAAGCAATTTTCATATTAATAGTACTATAAATTAAAAATATAATTATTCCTAAAATCATCAAAATATATATATTCATTCCAATTTTACTATGCGTAATAACAGATAAAATCAAATAAAAAATTCCTATTATCGTTAAAATTATTGATAAGTAACCTAAAAAAATAACATTAAAAAATGCTCCTATAAATAATAATTTTTTTAAACTCCCATTTACCAACAATTTAATATTTACTCTTAAAACCTTTAAAAATGAGCATTGTTCTTTTATCTTTAACAAACAGCATGAAAAAACATTATCTTTAACTCGCTCAAAACAAATAGCTCTATCATCATAAGTAATCTTTTTATTGTGTTTTTTTGCATATTTCTTAAGAAGAACTGATAAATCCATACTTGTATTATTTAAATCTTCAAAAAGCCCTATCTTCTTCATAACACTTTTATTAGTTATCCCAAATGAACTTGATAGTATCGATATCGAATTTGTTTTTATCAAAGAATTTTTTATAATATAAAATATTGTTATACACTCCATAAACTGTGCATATTCAATCAACTTGCAATTTGATTGAAGTACTAAGCCTTCCTCACATTCTAAGTCAATACCATCTCTTACAATTACAGCCCCACTCATTGCTATTACATTTTCATCTTGTAAATTCATATTAGCAAAAAACAATGCATCTTTTTTTAAAATAGCTGTCGCAGTTGTTGTAACAACAAACTCTTTATTACTAATTTCAAGTCCACAACTTAACGATTGAATTCTTCCCCCATACAATTTATCTATAACATACATGCCTTGTGAATTCTTTGATTTATAAATACCTTTAACTATATTATTACATTGTTTTGTTTGTTCTTGCTCTAATTCTAATAAATAAGTTAATTTTTGCATTGAATGATCTGTCGATCCATCATTTATAAATATAACTTCAAAATTAGGATATTTTATTTTTTTTAAGTGACTAACTAAATCCTTTAACTCATTTGCATTATTATGACAAGGTATCAAAATAGAAAATCCTTTATATTTAATATTACTATTTCTAATTTTTTGATTTTCTAAATGTTGTACTTGTCCAAACTTTATATATATTATTATTAAAACTATACTTATTAATGCTATTATTATTTCAATCAAACAACATGTCCCCCCTTTTTTTTCAATTATAAAACACTAAAAATCCTCATTCAAGCCAGATTAATTTTACCATTATATTCTACTAAAATCTAGTAATTTTCTTTCTTTTCTTCCATTTTTCGTAACGTTTATTAAAATTAATATATTTTTAAATATTATGCTATTTCAATTTTATTTAAATATTCTTTGTGACGCTCTTGACTTATAAGTTACACATAATATATAATTTCATATATTAACAATATATTATAGAAAAAGCTTTGATTAGGAGTAGTAATATTTATTTACATCTTCAGAGAGTTATGGTTTGCTGAAACATGACGTTGTAAAAATATGAACTTACCTATGAGTTTATGTGCAAAACACATAGGGTCTACCCCCTTACGGTATTTGAGTGAGAAAATAATTTTTATTTTCTAATAAGAGTGGTACCGCGATTCCCTTCGTCTCTTAATGAGATGAGGGGCTTTTTTTATTTTGTTTTAAATTTTAAATTATATATATTTAGGAGGTTTCTTATGGGAAATTACAGTACTGCCATAGATAAAAAATGGCAGGATAAATGGACAAAAACTGGACTTTACAACTTTGATCCAAATAGCGATAAAGAGAAACTTTATGTTTTAGAAATGTTCTCTTATCCATCAGGAAGTCAGCTTCATGCTGGACATTGGTTTAACTATGGACCAGTTGATTCATGGGCTAGACTTAAAAGAATGCAAGGATATAATGTATTCCAACCAATGGGATTTGATGCTTTCGGGCTTCCTGCTGAAAACTTTGCAATAAAAACTGGAATCCATCCAAAAGATTCAACATTTAATAATATCAAAACAATGGAAGAACAATTAAAAGCTATGGGAGCTATGTTTAACTGGGAAAACACACTTGTAACTTGTTCAGAAGATTACTACAAGTGGACTCAGTGGTTATTCTTAGAACTTCTTAAAAACGACTTAGCTTATAGAAAAAAAGCTCCTGTAAACTGGTGTCCTTCATGTCAAACAGTTCTTGCAAATGAACAAGTTGTTGATGGTGCCTGTGAAAGATGTGATTCAGAAGTTACTAAAAAAGACTTAACACAGTGGTTCTTCAAAATTACTAATTATGCTGATGAGCTTTTAACTAAACTTGATGGTCTTGACTGGCCTGAAAAAACTGTTGCAATGCAAAAGCATTGGATTGGAAAATCAACTGGTTCACAAGTTACTTTCAAAGTTAAAGATTCAGACTTAAGCTTTGATGTATTTACAACAAGAGTTGATACTCTTTGTGGTGTAGACTATGTTGTTTTAGCACCTGAAAATCCATTAGTTAATGAAATAACAACTGCTGAGCAAAAAGAAACAGTTGAAAATTATAAAGAAGAAGCTAAAAAGCAATCTGATATAGAAAGACAATCAATTTCAAGAGAAAAAACTGGAGTATTCTCTGGTTCATATGCTATTCATCCTATTAGCGGTAAAGAAGTTCCAATCTGGATTGGTGACTATGTTCTTGCTACCTATGGAACTGGGGCTGTTATGGCTGTACCTGCTCATGATGAAAGAGATTTTGCTTTCGCACAAAAGTTCAACCTTCCAATAAATAGAGTTATTGCTCCTAAAGATGGTTCTAAAACAGAACTTCCATTCTGTGAGCATGGTGTTCTTATTAATTCTGGAGAATTTGATGGTTTAACAACAGAAGAAGCAAAAGTTAAAATAGTTGAATCACTTGCTAAGAAAAATCTTGGTGAACAAAAAGTTAACTACAGATTAAGAGACTGGTTAGTTTCAAGACAAAGATACTGGGGTGCACCAATTCCAATAATCTACTGTGATGATTGTGGAACTGTACCAGTACCAGAAAAAGATTTACCTGTTAAACTTCCTTATGATGTTGAATTTGCACCAGATGGAAAATCACCACTTGCTAAATCAGAAGAGTTTGTTAATACAACATGTCCTTGCTGTGGAAAGCCAGCTAAAAGAGAAACTGATACACTTGATACATTTGTATGTTCATCATGGTACTACTTAAGATATCCTGATAACAAAAATACAGAGAAACCATTTGATACAGATTTAATTAACAAAATGCTCCCTGTAGATAAATATGTTGGTGGACCAGAACACGCTTGTATGCACCTTCTTTATGCTAGATTCATAACAAAAGCATTAAGAGACATGGGATACTTAAACTTTGATGAGCCATTTAAGTCACTTACACACCAAGGATTAATTCTTGGACCTGATGGACTTAAAATGAGTAAATCTAAAGGGAATACAATCTCACCTGACGATTATATTAAAGAGTATGGAGCTGATGTATTCAGAATGTACTTAATGTTTGGATTTGCTTACGTTGAAGGTGGAGCTTGGAGTGATGATGGAATTAAATCAGTTCATAGATTCGTAGAGAAAATTGAAAGAAATCTTGATATAGCTAGAGAGGCTATTGAAAAAGGTGAAAATAATAAATCTTCAATGGATAAAGCTGAAAAAGAACTTAACTTCTGGAGACACAATACAATTAAAGCTGTTGGAACAGATGCTGATAAACTTCAATTCAACACAGCTATCGCTAGAATGATGGAATTTATCAATGCTATTTCTAAGTACACACAAGAAAAAGAAATGAACCTTGCATTCTTAAAAGAAACTTGTGAAGACTACATCAAATTATTAGCACCATTCGCTCCTCACTTTGCTGAAGAACAATGGAGTCTTCTTGGAAATGCTGATTCAGTATTCAATGAAGAATGGCCTAAATTTGATACAGCTTGTCTTGTAAAAGATGAAGTTGAAATAGCTATTCAAGTTAATGGAAAAATCAAAAATAAAATAATGGTAGCTTCAGGACTTGATGAAGAATCAATTAAAACAGCTGCTT
>JBOGAY010000349.1:0-3645 GCA_051655925.1 Sarcina sp.
TCTTTATACATTTTTATCTCCCTTATCTATAAAAATTTTGTCTACATTCACATAATAAAAGATTGTTAAATTTTAAATAATGATATTTATCACACTTTTTTTATAATATATATATTATTTTACTTATATCTATAAATATTTGATTAAAATTCAAATAACGCGTATAATTAATAAAATCAATATTTACAAAAGAACAAAATTAGGAGGAATTTTTATGGAAAATAGAGGTAATCCTTTAATTAAAAATGCGTTAAATCTTTCAAAAGACCAAACATATGAAGGAAGAATGACTATTGGCGGAACTGCATTAAAAGTTTTTCTTTTAATGATAATTGTTGCTGCATCATTTATTTATAGTTACAGTATAACTACAAATACTTATAGTTCTGTATTAACAGTTGCTGTTATAGTTGGGGCTGGTGTTGGTATTCTAACATCTTTCATGCCTAAAATAGCAAGATTTACTAGTATTATTTATGCAGCTATAGAAGGTTTTGCTCTTGGAGCTTTAGCTAACCTTATAAATCAAGTATATCCAGGAATAGCTTTTCAAGCTGTTTTAATAACAATTGTAGTTACAATAGCAACTCTTATTGTTTATAGCTTATTTCCAAATTTAGCTTCTAAAGTTCAAAAATTTGTTTTTATAGCTATGTTTTCTATATTAGGTGTTTATGCTATTTCATTCATTATTGGACTTTTTGGAATGCAATCTCCAATTTACGGAAATGGTGCAATTGGTATAGGCTTCTCTGCTATAGTTATAGTTATAGCAACTTTATCACTTTTAATGGATTTTGATAATATAGCTAAAGGTGCTAGAGCTGGTATGCCAAAATATATGGAATGGTACTGTGCATTTGGATTAACAGTTACATTAATTTGGTTATATACTCAAATTTTACAACTATTAACTCAGCTTAATTCTAGAGATTAAATTAAATTTACTAAAATATTTTTACACTTACAAAATACATCTAGTTTTCTAGATGTATTTTTTATTTATAAATATTCTAATTTATATTATTTAAATATTAATAATATAAATTTTACTTAACTAAAGGTTTATATTATTATTAACTCCTCATATTTCTACTTTAATTCATGCTAAACTTAGATGAACAACAAAAGTATAATTAAGGGAGGTTTGTAGTAATATGTTACATCTAAAAATTGCTTTTAAAAAATATATAAACAACCTTTATTGGATTTTTATGTATTTCCTTTTAACTCTTTTATTTATAGTAACATCTTTATTTTTAGATTTTAATAAAATTAAAGGTCTTACTTTTTTACTAACTATTGGTATTTTAATTTTAATTTTTATAAATATATTTACCGCACTTCAAAATAGAAAACCTCCTAAAAAATTATTTTTGATATTAAATGTCATCGTTATATTATTTTTAGCTATATATCCTTTTTTCACAAAAAATTATTATAAAAACAAAGATGTAAACCTTAAGTTTTTACATGTATTTTTAAATCAAAAAACTATGGATTACTTAAATGAATTTGATAAATATGAATATAAAAATGTAATTATATATCATGATAATTTAGATAAAGTCACTTTAGATAATATTGAACGTTGTATTGATAAAGCTGTTTCAAAAACTTCTGATATATACACTAATTTAACTCATGAAAAGCTTAATTTTATACTTCACCCAACACTTGATAAGTACTTATTATCTAATGATGGCAAATTTGCTGATGGCTATTTCAATACATTTGATAAAACATTAAATATGCCATTACTTGAAACTTCCGTTATTGATGAAACTTTTGAAGAAGTCTTTGTCCACGAGTATAATCATTATTTATTGGACAAGCTTAGAATGGATAATGATGTAAATATAAATGCTTTGCCTGGTTGGTTTGATGAAGGTGTTTCAGAGTTTTTCACTCATGGAAATGATTTTTCTGATATGCTTTTTGAATTTATTGATTATAATAGCCTTGATTCATATGATGAATGGAATCAAACATTATCTAAGGGTTACAACCCTTACGCTCAAAGTCATTATACTATTTGCTATCTAATTCAAAAAACAAGCATAGAAACTATCGAAAAAATTGTTATTGGTAGTAAAAAAATAGGTTTTGAAGAATCATTTGAAAAAGAAGTTAAAATTCCACTTGATACATTTTTAACTGAATGTGAGAATGCTTTAGTTAAAAAATTTTCAGTTGAAAAAATTACTATTACTGACTAAAAAAAACTATATCATAAGGAAAATAATCCTATGATATAGTTTTTGCTATTTACTTTTCTTTAAAATTCTATTGTAAGAATATGTAAGTATTATAGATATAATTACAATCACTATAAGAATAGAATTTGCAAGCATTTTATTATCATTTTCTATAGCATAGTACATAGCCATAGACATGGTTTGTGTTTTGCCTGGAATGTTACCAGCTACAAGAATAGTTGCACCAAACTCTCCAAATACTCTAGCAATACCAAGTATTATCCCTGTTATTATTGCTTTTTTACAAAGCGGAATACAAATAAGCTTGTACACTTTAAAATCTTTTGCCCCCATCTCTCTTGCAGCATTTTTAATATCTATATCTATATTTAAAAGACTTGCTTTAATACTTTGATACATAATAGGAATCGAAACAATAATTCCTACAATAATAGCTCCTATTTGTGTGAAAATTATTTCTATGCCAAATGTATTATAAAGAAAACTTCCTATAATTCCTCTTCTTCCAAGCACAACTAAAATCAAATATCCAATTGCAGCTGGTGGTAAAAACATAGGAAATATCATTACAGTTTCTATAAATCCTTTAAACTTCATTTTTTTTTCAATTAGAAAGTATCCCGCAATTAATGCAAATGATAAACTTACTAGTATAGAAATTACTACTACTTTAGCCGAAATTAAAAAAGCATCTACTATCATTTTACACTTCCTTTGAATCCATAACTTTCAAATATTTTTAAAACTTCTGGACTTTTTAGATATTCTATAAACTCTTCACTAAGCTTTTTGCTCTTACTATCCTTTAGTATGCATGCTTCATATTCAATTGGTGTATGATACTCACTTGGAATATCATATAACACCTTACTATGCTCAAGATTTTCAGCATCTGTTTTATACACAAATCCAACAGATGTCTCACCTCTTTCTACATAGCTTTTTACATTACTTACACTTTTACTAAAAATCATTTTATTTTCTAATGAATTCCAAAGATTTAAATACTCTAAACTTTGCTTTGCATACTGCCCAGCTGGAACTGTATTCACATCACCAATTCCTATCTTTCCATCTAAATTTTTCAAATCATCTAAAGTGTTTATCTTTATTTTTAAATCATTCGAACCAATTACTACAAGACTATTTTTTAGTAATGGATAAACATATTCTTTATCTACTAAGTTACTATGTACAAGATCTTCTATATACTTGGTATTTGCACTAAAAAAAATATCAACAGGGGCACCACTAACTATTTGTTTTTCTAATGTTCCTGAACCACCTATATTATAATTTATTTTAATACCACTTTCTTTAAAAAACTCATCACCTATTTGTTTCATGGGTTCTTGCAAACTCGCAGCTATACTAACAGTTAACTCTTTGTCACTAACTTTATCATCTTTTTTTGAGCACGCAACAA
>JBOGAY010000350.1:0-4525 GCA_051655925.1 Sarcina sp.
CTTTAGATAGTACTGGTAGAATAGATTTAGAAGTCTTAAAAAACAGCATCACAAAAGATACTGTTCTAGTTTCGATAATGCATGTTAATAATGAAGTTGGAACTATAAGTGATCTTGAAGAAATTGGAAAAATAATAAAGGCAAATAGCCAAAGAGCAAAATATCATGTAGATGGTGTTCAAGGGTATGGAAAATTTAAAGTTGATGTAAAAAAACTTAATATAGATTTTTATAGCATGTCAGCACATAAAATTCATGGACCTAAGGGTATAGGCTTTTTATATATGAAAAAAGATTTGAATTTACCATCTTTAATAACTGGTGGATCACAAGAATCAGGTCATAGAGCTGGAACAGAAAATTTACCTTCTATTGTTGCTATGCAAAAAGCTTGCGAAATAACAATGGAAAATTTAGAAAAAAGTTTTGAAAATGTAACAGAATTAAAAGCTTATTTTGTGGAAAAACTAAAAGAGATAGAAAATATAAGAATTAATAGTCCAATAGCGGATTACATGAGCCCATATATTTTAAATGTATCATTTATAGGTGCAAGAGCAGAAGTTTTACTTCATTTATTAGAAGATAGTGATGTATTTATTTCAACTGGTTCAGCATGTTCTTCAAAAAAGGTTATAACAAAAGGAAGTCATGTATTAAATGCTATAGCACTAAAGCCAAATGAAATAGAAAGTGCCATAAGGTTTAGTTTCTCAGGTGAAAATACTAAGGAAGAAGTAGATTACGTGATTGAAGCTTTAAAAAAATCATTAACATTCTTAAGGAGATTTAAAAGATGAAAAAAGTAATATTAGTTAAATATGCCCCAGAGATCTTTTTAAAAGGTCTTAACAAAGGAAAATTTGAAAGTAAACTTAGAAGTAATATAGAAAAAAAACTTAAAAATGTAGAACATAAAATAGTAACAGATCAAGGTAGATGGTTTATTGAAAGTGAAAACCTTGAAGAGGTTATTGAAATAGTAAGAAAAGTTTTTGGAATTACGGAGCTTGTTATAGTTACTAAAATAGAAAGAGACTATGATAAAATTAAAGAATTAGCTTTAGAAAAAGTTAAAGAGTCAGGTGCTAAAACATTTAAAGTGGATACTAATAGAGCTGATAAAAGATTCCCTAAAAATTCAATGGAAGTTTCAAGAGAAGTTGGTGGATATATTCTTAAAGGGTTAAATGGAGAGATATCAGTTAAAATTAAGGATCCTGAGTGTCTTGTTAAAATAGAAATAAGAGAAAATGCTTATGTATGGACTAATAATGATATAGTTAAAGCTGTTAGAGGATTACCTTATGGTATGAATGGTAGCACAATGCTTATGTTATCAGGTGGAATTGATTCACCAGTTGCTGGGTATTTAATGGCTAAAAGAGGAGTTGAAGTTAACTGTGTTTACTATCACTCACATCCATATACATCAGAAAGAGCAAAAGATAAAGTTAAAGATTTAGCTAAAATTCTTGCAGCTTACACAGAAAAAATCAATTTATATGTTGTTCCATTTACAGAAATACAAATGGAAATTATAGAAAAATGTAAAGAAGATGAGCTTACAATTCTTATGAGAAGATTTATGATGAGAGTTGCTTGTTCACTTGCTGAGAAGAAGGGAATTCAATCAGTATCTTCAGGAGAAAGTATTGGGCAAGTTGCATCACAAACAATGGAAGGCTTAATAGTAAGTAGTGACTGTGCTGACAGACCAGTATTCAGACCATTAATAACAATGGATAAAGAAAATATTATGGATATAGCTAGAGAAATAGGAACATATGAAACATCTATTCTTCCATATGAAGATTGTTGTACTATATTCGTTCCAAAACACCCTAAAACAAAACCAAGACTTGATGATATGAGAAAATCAGAATCAGTTCTTGATGTTGAGAAGTTAGTTGAAAAGGCTATTGAAGAAATGGAAGTTTATACTTTCTAAAAATGATGGATGTCTAAAGAATTTTAGGCATCCTTTTCTTATGTATGGTAAACTGTAAAGTAGTTAATAATTAAGAGACATTGAAAGTTTAGGAGGGAATTATTTGATTTTAGAGGCTAGAAATTTATTAGAAAAAATATATGGATATAAAGATTTTAAAAAAGGACAAGAAGAAATAATAAAATCTATTTTAGATAAAAAGGATACGCTTGGTGTAATGCCAACAGGAGGAGGGAAATCTATTTGTTACCAAATTCCTGCATTAGTTTTAGAGGGAATAACAATTGTTATATCACCACTTATATCTCTTATGAAAGATCAAGTAGATGCATTGAATGAAGTTGGAGTAAATTCTGCTTTTTTAAATAGTACTTTAAGTAGTATAGAGCAACAAGAAATTTTATTTAGAATTAGAAGTAATGATTTAAAACTTCTATACATAGCACCAGAGCGATTAAATGACAGGGAGCTTATAAGTATACTTAATGAAAATAAAATAGCTCAAATAGCTATAGATGAGGCTCATTGTGTTTCTCAGTGGGGACATGATTTTAGAACAAGTTATAAAAATATAGCACCATTTATTAGGTGTTTAACAGAAAAGCCAGTTATTACTGCTTTTACTGCCACAGCATCAGAGAATGTCAGAAAAGATATAGTTGCAATACTTGGACTTTATGAGCCTAATATATTTGTAACTGGATTTGATAGAGTTAATATTGAAATAAACGTATTAAAAGGGATATATAGAAAAAAATATATTTTAGATTATATAAAAGAAAATCCAAGTGAAAGTGGAATTATATATGCTACTACAAGAAAAGAAGTAGAAGAATTAGAAAAATTCTTAAAGAAGAATGATATAAGTGTTTTAAAATATCATGCTGGAATGTCTGATACAGATAGAAAACAAAATCAAGAAGATTTTATTTTTGATAAAGAAAAAGTTATGATAGCAACTAATGCTTTTGGTATGGGGATAGATAAACCAAATGTAAGGTTTGTAATACATTATTCTATGCCAAGGAGTATAGAAGCTTATTATCAAGAGATTGGTAGAGCGGGGAGAGATGGTTTAGAAAGTAGAGCTATATTACTATTCTCAAGTTCAGATGTTCAAACTCAAAAGTATTTAATAGATTTATCAGTGGTTAGTTTTGATAGAAAAGAAGAGGAGTTTAGGAAACTTCAGAATATGTTAGATTTTGTATATACTAACGACTGTTATAGAGGTTATATATTAAAGCATTTTGGAGAAGAGGGGACTTCTGATTGTCAAAAATGTAGTAATTGCTTAATAGATGGTGAAGAGATTGATAGAACATTAGATGCTCAAAAAGTATTATCTTGTGTTTATAGAATGAAAAGACCTTATGGAGTAGGAGTTATAGTGGATGTTTTAAGAGGGTCTAAGTCTAAAAAAATAATAGATTTAGAATTTGATAAATTATCTACTTATGGACTTATGAAAGACTATACTAAAGATGATTTAAAAGATTTTATAAATACTTTAATTGCTCATGGACATTTAGGGATGACACCTAGTGAGTATCCAACTATTTTTATAACAAATGATTCTTTAGAGATATTAAAGGGAAATAAAGAGGTTAAGTTTAAAGAGATTAAAGTTAGACGTAATCTTGAAATGGAAAATGAATTATTTGACTTATTGAAAGAATTAAGATATGAACTTTCACTAGAGAAAAAAATACCACCATATGCTATTTTGGGAGATGCCACTTTAAAAGAAATGTCTATAAAATATCCAATTGATAAAACATCATTTATAGATATTCAAGGTATTGGAGAGAAAAGATATGAGAACTATGGTGAAGTATTTATTGAGCTTATAAAAGATTATATGGAAAAACATGATATAAAACCTTCAAAAAATATAGTAAGTGATTTAGCTATGAAAAAAGAATTAGAAAGTATGCCACTTGAAGTTATGACTAATAATGAGTTGTTAATTAAATTATTAGCACTTAGAGAAATTATTGCAGAAGAAGAAAAAATTTATAAGACATATGTTTTAACTATTAATACACTTAAAGAAATAAGCGGAAGACTTCCAAAGTCTATTGATGAATTTTCGGATATATCTGGTATAGGACCTAAAAAGATTGAAAAGTATGCTGATAGATTTTTAAAAGTAGTAAATGAATATATAGATGAAAAAGAGATTGAAGTTGAATGGATAGAGAAAAAGAGAAGAAAAGTAATTATTGATGGTGAAACTAGAAGTTCAAAAGAGATTACTATTGATAAACTTAAAGAAAAAATAAGTATAGAAGAAATTTCACAAGAAATAGAGTTATCAATATCTACGATATTAGGATATATAACGGAATATGTTTTAGAGGGAAATGAGTATGATTTTGAAATAGATTTTGAGAAATACTATACTGATCATGAAGAGGTTGAAATAAGCAAGAGTTGTAATGAGCTAGGAATAGAAAATATTGCACAGTTAAAAAAAGCATTACCAAGAGAAATAAAGTATGAAAGCATAAGAGCTATTATATTAAAAAAATATATTTTAAATAAGTAAAAAAGTAGCTATGCGAGTGCATA
>JBOGAY010000351.1:0-31093 GCA_051655925.1 Sarcina sp.
TATTAACTTCCAAACTTATAACTTACAATTTATTACTAACTATTCTAATGGTACTAATTGTTAGTATACTTCCTCTTTTAAAAATAAAAAAACTCAACACTATCGAACTATTAAGGAGATAAGATATGGAAATAATTAAAATTCAAGATATTGAAAAAACTTTTGGAACAAAAACTTCAACTGAACATGTTCTAAAAAAATTAAGTCTTTCTATTAATTCAGGTGAAATGATTGCAATTATGGGACCTTCTGGCTCTGGAAAATCAACACTTATGAATATAATAGGTTTGATGGACACGCCTTCTTCTGGTAAATATATTTTATGTGGTGAAGATACACTTAATAAAAAAGATAAAGAACTTTCTAAAATACGTAATGAAAAAATAGGGTTTGTATTTCAACATTTTAATCTTATTAGTAATTATAGTCTTGTAGAAAATATTATTATTCCTATGAGTTATTCTAAAAATAAAAAAGATATGAAGAAAAGAGCTATTGATGAGTTAACTAAAGTTGGGCTCTCTGAGCATATCAATAAAAAAGTTGCAGATTTATCAGGAGGTCAAAAACAAAGAGTCGCAATCGCAAGAGCTTTGGCTAATAACCCACAAATCATTCTAGCTGATGAACCTACTGGTGCCTTAGATGAAAAAACAGGCCTAGAAATTTTAAGTTTATTAAAAAAACTTAATAATGAAGGAAAAACTGTAGTAATAGTAACCCATGATTTAAATATAGCAAAAAAATGTGATAAAATAATAAAAATTAAAGATGGTCAAATTATTATCTAGTTTTTAAATAAAAAAAGTGTTTTGGCTAATGTCAAAACACTCTTTTCCTATCTAAAGAAATAATTTTCCTATTATATCACCATATTCTAAAATAACACTAGCAAAAACAACTGAAACAATTGTCATAAGCTTTATAAGAATATTCATAGCTGGCCCTGAAGTATCTTTAAAAGGATCTCCTACTGTATCTCCTACTACTGCTGCTTTATGAGCATCACTACCTTTACCTCCATGATTTCCAACTTCTATAAATTTCTTAGCATTATCCCAAGCTCCACCTGCATTAGACATGAAAATTGCAACAAGTACTCCTGTTCCAACTCCACCTGCTATTGTTCCAGCAAGTGCTTCTACTCCAAATAAGAAACCTACTGATAGAGGAATAACTATTGCAAGAATTCCTGGGAGTATCATTTCTTTTAAGGCTGCCTCTGTTGATATATAAACGCATCTTTCATAGTCTGGTTTTTCTGTTCCATCCATAATCCCTTTATGCTCTCTAAACTGTCTTCTAACCTCTTCAACCATTTCTGTCGCTGCTTTACCAACTGCCTCCATAGTTAAAGCACCAAAAAGGAAAGGAAGCATACATCCAATTAAAAGTCCTACAAGGGTCATAGGATTAAGTAAATTTATAGTATCTATATTTACAGCCTGTGCATAAGAAGCGAAAAGTGCTAATGCTGTAAGAGCTGCTGATCCTATAGCAAAACCTTTCCCAATGGCTGCTGTTGTATTACCTACTGAATCAAGTTTATCTGTGATTTCTCTAACACTTTCATCAAGTCCTGCCATCTCTGCAATTCCCCCAGCATTATCCGCTACTGGGCCATAGGCATCAACTGAAATTATAGTCCCTGAAGTTGCAAGCATTCCAACTGCTGATAAAGCTATTCCATAAAGCCCCATAGCAGATTCTTGCATTCCTCCCATGCTTATATAAGAAACTAAAATTCCAACTCCTATTACTAAAATAGGCATTACAGTAGACTTCATTCCAACTGCAAGCCCTTGAATAATGTTAGTTGCTGCACCTGTTTCTGATTTATCTGCAATCGACTTAACTGATTTAAAATCTGATGAAGTATAAACTTCTGTAATTTTACCTATCCCCGTTCCAACTACAAGCCCAACTATAACTGCAATAAAAGGTTTCATACTTGAAAGTAACATATCACTTAAAATCCCTGCAAAAACTACTGTGATTCCAACAGCTATATACATTCCTGTATTAAGAGCCTTTTGTGGATCATCATTTTTAGAAACTTTAACATAGAAAATTCCTATTATAGATGCAATAATTCCAGATGCTGCTATAAGTATTGGAAAAATCATAGAATTTTCAAAACCTACTTTTGTGCTAACTGCAAGTCCAAGAGTAATTGCTGAAATTATAGAACCTACATATGATTCAAATAAATCTGCTCCCATCCCTGCAATATCACCAACATTATCACCAACATTATCCGCTATAACAGCAGGGTTTCTTGGATCATCCTCAGGTATTCCAACCTCAACTTTTCCAACAAGATCAGCACCAACATCAGCTGCCTTTGTATAAATTCCACCACCAACTCTCGCAAAAAGAGCTATTGATGAAGCACCAAGACCAAATCCAGTTATGTTTTCAATTCCTATTTTATCAAGTCCAAAAATCATAGCAAGTATTGCAAGACCAAGAATTCCAAGGCCAACAACACAAAGCCCCATAACTGCACCACCTGAAAATGCTACTGATAAAGCTTCCTTTTGCCCTTTTGTAGCTCCTTGTGCAGTTCTAACATTCGCCTTAACTCCTATCTTCATTCCAGCATAACCTGCTAAAATAGAAAATACAGCTCCAAGAATAAAACTACTAGCTGTTTGAACATTTAAAAATATACAGATAATAACCGCAACAAGCGCTACAAATATACTAAGATATTTATATTCTCTTTTAAGAAAAGCCATAGCACCTTTAGCTATACTATCAGAAATCTCTTGCATTTTTTCATTACCAACTTCTTTTTTTGAAATTTCTTTTGCTACAAAAAATGCTATTAATAAAGTCACAAGAGCTATACCTATTACTACTATAAGTTCATTCATACATATTTCCTCCAGTTTATTTCATCCTTAAAGTATATTCATAGCTAATGCTTTTTATAAATAAAATTTAACAATAAAAAACTATGATAAAAATATCTTTTTTCATCATAGTTTTCTAGATTATGTTAAAGCTTTTATTAAATTTTCTTTACTAAAAATAGAACCTATAGAATTATATCTTGTTACTATATCACAAATATCAGCATTGCTATATAATCCTTCTTTTTCAACATCATCTAAAACTGCATAACAAACTATGTTCTGAATTGTGAAACAATTTATAAGTTGATCAAGATTATCATCTATTACATTTCTTACTTCCTGTGTAAATTCTTCACCTACATCTTCTTGGATTTTGGAAATTACATTTCTTCTATTAATATTATTTTTTTGATTTGAATTTATAACATCCTTAACCTTTATCCAATAATCTGATTTTTCAGTTTCTTTTATAAATTTAAAATTATATTTTAAGCCTTTTTCATTAATAGCATCTCCACTTAAAACATTAAAATACAACTCTTTCCCATTGTAACTACCATTTAAAGCAATAAACAAACTTTGAAGCCTTTGCTGTCCATCTAAAACTAAAAGCTTTTGATTTTCTGTAATTGGCTCTGGATTACTATTTATATTGACGCCTTCGCTATACGTATTTACAAATCTTCTATAGTTAATTGCTTTTTTTGTTTTTAAAACAAGAAAAACTCCTATTGGAAATTCTCTCATGATACTATCAGCAAATTTTTCTATTTGTTCCTCTCTCCAAATAAATTCTTTTTGAACATTTGGAAGCCAAAATCCTCCTTGCTCAATCGGATTATTAAAATATGTTATGACTTTCTTAATCGATTTGCTATGATAACCCATCTCCTTATCCTCCTAAACTCTTTTCTTTAATATTTTATTCTATGTATTAATATAGCCATGTTATTCTATTTTTAGACAAAAAAAAGATTTAACTTTAAAATTTAAGTTAAATCTTTTTATGAATTACTTTATTTCACATTAAAATATTATGAAAACTATCTTCTTCTATCATTACTATGCTCTAAGAAAGTATTATCACTATTAATATTTTGTTTTAATTGATTATTATCATCCTTAGTAAACTCGTTTAAATTATCAAGTTTACTTTTTTTCTTTCTATTCTTTGCCATAACAATCCCTCCTTTAATAATAATATTATTTAACATATTACTCTATTTTATAAGAGGGATTTGCTTCCTACATTTCCTCTACTTCAATTTGAAGTTCTGTAATAAACTCTTCTATATTTCCTGTTTCATGAATATCAACTTTATAAATTTCTATTGGTTCTGATTTTATTTTAAGTTTCAATTTATCTATATAATTGAACATCTTTTTTAAGCACTCTACTTTCTTAGAGTAATTTCCCTTGTAGATATATGAAACATACTTGCCTTTATTAAAACTCATATTGCTAAAGTCTTCATCTTTAATATCATCATCTTCTAAAAAACAAAACACAGATTTATAAAAATCATATTCTCCCTTTTCTATTTTATTTAAAGAAAAAACTGCACCTATATTATTATTTCCGAGCATATTAAATCTACCTTCAAATTTTTTGTGAAGTTTTTTTATAAGAAAATCTGCCTCTTCATCTCTTCTTATATCACCATTTAATATAATTGCTTTTCGCTCTCTCAATTTTTTAATTTTTATTTTATCAAAAGTAACTACTTTTAAGTCTTCATTTATAATATCGAGTCTCCTTTGAACTTCATCTTTCTTTTTTTTGAACTCTTCAATTTTTTCATCAAGAATATTAATTTCTTGTTTAAATAAATTTTTCGTAGATTCAAGAGTTCTACTATCAATATACTCTTTAATCTTTTGCATAGGAAAATTAAGTTCTCTAAGTTCCTTTATAAGATTTAATTTCCAAATATCATTTATACTATAAAGTCTATAAGAATTTTCATCTCTTATTGGTTTTAAAATACCTAACTTTTCATAATACATAAGTGAATCTTTCCCTATATTATATATTTTTGAAATTTCTCCAATTTTATAATACTCCTTCATCTGAATAACTCCTCATCTATTGTAGCAATATAATTAGTGTACATAATTTTAAAATTTTTAGTATATAGTTTATTAACATAATTATTTTTCATAAAATTTAACATTTATTATTGACCCTAGTATTATACCATAGTTTAAACTAACAACATAAGGAAGTGATAAAATGGTCTCGGCAAATAAAAATGACCTTCGAAAAAAATTTATTAATTATCTCATACCATCGTTATGTGCTATGTGGGTATTCTCACTTTATACAATAGTTGATGGTATCTTTGTTGGAAAATATGTTGGAGCAAGTGCTCTTGCTGCTGTAAACATATCTATGCCATTCGTAAACTTTATTTTTGCAATATCAATTCTTTTTTCTATTGGTGCTTCAACCATAATTGCTATTTATCTTGGAGAAAATAAAAAAAGAAATGCAAATTCAATTTTTACACTTGGCATAACATGTTTACTTATACTTTCAGCAATAATACTTATAATTGTGTACTTTAATACAAAAAAACTAGCCATTTTTCTTGGTGCTGATAACTCAACACTTGGATATGTAGTCAAATATTTAAAAACAATAGTTTTGTTTAATAGTTTTTTCATGATTGCATATTACTTAGAAGTTCTATGTAAAACTGATAGTTCTCCTTATTTATCAATAATCGGTGTGGCAGTTGCTGCTTTTACAAATATTGTTCTTGATTATATTTTTGTTGGAAAACTTAACCTTGGTGTTGAAGGTGCTGCTTTTGCTACTGGAATGTCTCAACTTTTATCAAGTTTTATATTCTTAAATCATTTTTTAAGCAAAAGATCTAACTTGAAATTCAAAAAATTCAAAGTTAATTTTACCGATTTAAAAAGAATAATTTTAATAGGCTTTCCTGACTCTATTACCGAGTTTGCAACTGGGCTTGTAATTTTATTATTCAATAAATGCATTTTAAACTTAATTGGTGAAGATGGTGTTGTAGCATACAGCATTATCAGTTACGTAAATTCATTTATCGTAATGTCCATGGTTGGTATAACACAAGGAATGCAACCACTTATTAGTTATTATTATGGAAAAAAATGTTTTAAATCAATTAAGTATATTCTAAAACTCAGTATTTATTCAATTGCATTTATTGGAATATTAAGTTTTAGTATTTCTATGATTTTTACAAATAATATAGTTTCGTTATTCTTAGACAACTCCCCTTCTGCCTATGTCGTAGATTTATCTATAAGTGCTTTTAAAGTTTATTCTATTAGCTTTTTACTTATGGGATTTAATATATTAATTTCAGGCTTTTTCGCAGCTATAGAAGAACCGTTTTATGCTGCTCTAATTTCTTTATCTAGGGGACTTATTGTTATAATTGGAGCTCTTGTTGTACTGACAATTTTCTTTGGTTCTAATGGAATCTGGATTACACCTACTGTTTCTGAAAGCATTTGTCTTGTAATATCACTCTTTGCTTTCTATCAAGTACAAAAAGATTTTAAAACAATAAAAAAAGTGGCCTAAACTCAAAGTTTAGGTCACTTTTTTTATTTTACATCATCATTAATATATCTATTTGCAATCGATATGTGCTCTAATATTTCAAAAATTTCTGCTTCTTTTGTCTCACTAGCCATAACTACAAGATAATCACCTGCAATTACTCTAGTGTATCCTCTTGGAATTATTTCTTTATCTCCTCGTTTTATAGATACTAAAAGACAACATTCTGGAAGTGCTATATCTTTAACAAGCTTTCCTTCTATTTCTGAGCCAACTTCAACTACACTTTCTATAAGCGTTTTATTGCTTGAAACAACTTCACCTTTTTTATATCCAATTCTCGCAAGTAATCTATCAAGAAGTGTTTCATATATTGGTTCCATTTTAAGAAGATCTGATACTGTATATGAAATAATTACAACTATTGATAAAGCTAGTAAATGTTCAAATGAACCTGTCATTTCCATTATAAGTACCATACCAGTTATCGGCGCTTTTACTATTGATGCAAAGTTTCCAGCCATTGCAAGAATAATAAAATTAAGTACAAATATACTTGGAAGTCCTAATGTGTGACATATTATAATTCCAAATATATCTCCTATAACACCACCTAATACTAAAAGTGGAAAGAAAATTCCACCTGGAATTCCTGATCCAAAACAAATTATTGTAAAAAGAAACTTTATAACAAGAAGTGTAAATAGCATAATAAGTGAATATCCTTCTATTGGGAGACTCACAATAAATTCATGTCCTCCACCTAAAAGCATTGGAAGTGTTAAAGCTATTATTCCTGTTAATATGAATGGTATTATCACCTTAGCTTCTACTGGTAATTTTGTTTTTCCATATAAATTTTGAGCTACAACTATTCCTTTTGAAAAAATAGCACCACCAACTCCTATTAAAACTCCAAGAACTATTAAGGTCCAATAATATTTTAATGGTAGTGTTTGCATTTGCACTCCAAAATCTAATGCAAGACCAGCATGTAATAACAATCTTAAAACAAAATCAGCTGTAAGTGATGCTGTCATAGCTGATATTAAAACTATAGGTGAAAAATTTTTATGTACTTCTTCTAATGCAAAAACTACTCCTGATAATGGTGCATTAAAAGCCGCTGCAAGCCCTGCTGATGCACCTGCTGTAATCAGAAACTTTTGCTCTATGTTTATTCTTTTAAATAGTTTACCAAATCCCTGTCCAATGGCTGCTCCCATCTGTACTGACGGTCCTTCTTTACCAACTGATAGACCTGAACCTAAAACTAAAACTCCACCTAAAAACTTATAAATTAAAACTTTAATCCAACTCATTTTTAAATTTCTACTAAGTATTCCTTCAACCTGTGGTATTCCACTACCTGAAATCATTGGTTCACGACGAACCATCTTCCCTACAATAAATCCACCAATTATAAGTAAGGAAAATATAACAATAAGACCAATGTAATCATGTCTGGCCCAGGCATATAAATCTTTAAATTTTGCAAATAGTAATTCAACAAGCACTCTATTAAACACCATAACAATTCCTGCTATAAGACCTACTAAAGCGCCCTCGATGATAAGTTTAGACTTAAGGTTTTTCCTATTACTAAGCATCTGCTTAATTTGTCCATTTTCCAATTTTCACCGCTCCTAATTTTATAGTATTTATTTTTTTATATTTATCATCAATTTTATTATATTATGTATTTATATTACAAACAAAATCATTTTACGCTAAATTCTTGTAATTTTAAGCTTTTCAAGAGTTTAACCCACCTTATCTTAGTAATACCCATTTTTTTATTTTTTATTTTAAACCCAAAATGGTAATAATTAATATTAGTATTATCTAAAATATTGAGAATACTAGTAATGATGCTATATATACCTATCAATTGTTAAAAAACTTTTAATTGTCGAAAACGCATTGATTATGTCATTTTTATAGTATATAATTAACAAGTATCGGTAAATGTAAACAAAATTTTATATATTTAACGAAAAGTTTGTTTATTTTTTATCAATATAAAAAATTAATATTTATACTATAAGAAAAAAAACTTTAGGAGTGATCTTATGTTAAACAAAAAGACAAATAAAATTTCTGTAATCGGAGCTGGATTCGTTGGATCAGCATCTGCTTACGCTTTAATGATTCAATCATTAGCTTCAGAAATAGTAATAGTTGATATAAATAAGGAAAAAGCTGAAGGAGAAGCAATGGACCTTGCTCACGGAGCTTCATTCGTTAAGTCTGTAGCTATTACAGCTGGAGACTATGCTGATACAGCAAACTCAGATATTGTTGTTATAACAGCTGGTGTTGGACAAAAGCCAGGTGAAACAAGACTTGATCTAATCAACAAAAATGTAGCAGTATTCAATCAAATAATCCCTGAAATAGTAAAATATAGTCCAAACTCTATTTTACTTGTTGTTTCAAACCCAGTTGACATATTAACACATATAGCTTATAAAATTTCAGGATTCCCTAAAAATAGAGTTATTGGTTCAGGAACTGTTCTTGATACATCAAGACTTAAATATATGTTAGGTGAACATTTTGACATAGCACCACAAGATGTTAATACATACATAGTTGGAGAACATGGAGATTCAGAAATAGTAGCATGGAGTTTAACAGATGTTGCTGGAATGCCAGTGGACAAGTACTGTGAAGAAGTTGTTGGTAAATGTGATACAACTATGAGAACAGAAATTCCAGAAAAAGTTAAAAATGCTGCTTATGAAATAATAAACAGAAAAGGATACACAAACTACGCTATCGGATTATCAGTAGCTAGAATAGTTGAAGCTATCTTAAGAGATGAAAATTCAATTCTTCCATTATCATCATTATTTGAAGGACAATATGGAATTGATGGAGTTCACTTAGCTGTACCTACTATCGTTAACAGAAGTGGAGCTAAAAAAGTTCTTGAAATGCCTTTAGATGAATCAGAGCAAAAAAGATTAAAAGAATCAGCTGATTTATTAAAATCACACATCGACAGTTCAAACTTAGTAAAATAATTACTAAAATAAAGGATGAAGCAAAGCTTCATCCTTTGTTTTTATTCCATATATAAAACTACAGGGCAGTGATCTGAACCTAGTATATCATGATGTATATCTGCATCCTTGATTCTATCTTTTAATTTTTCTGATACTAAGAAATAATCAATTCTCCATCCCGTATTCTTTTCTCTAGCCTTAAATCTATATGACCACCAAGAATATCTCCCTGTAACTTCAGGATAAAAATATCTAAAACTATCAACAAATCCTGAGCCAAGAAGTACTGTCATTTTATCTCTTTCTTCATCTGTAAAACCAGCACTTCTTCTATTTGTTTTATAGTTTTTAAGATCTATTTCTTTGTGAGCTACATTTAAATCTCCACATACCACTACTGGCTTTTTGTTATCAAGTTCCATCATGTACTGTCTAAAAGCATCTTCCCAAGTCATTCTATAACCAAGTCTTTCAAGCTCCATTTTTGAATTTGGTGTATAAACTGTTATCATGTAAAAATCTTCAAATTCAAGAGTTATTACTCTTCCCTCTTTATCATGTTCTTCTATTCCAAGTCCATAAGCCACGCTTAATGGTTCTTTTTTAGTAAATATAGCAGTTCCTGAATATCCTTTTTTCTCAGCATAATTCCAATATTGATAGTATTCTTTAAGTTCTTCATTTATATCTATCTGCCCTGCTTGTAATTTACTTTCTTGAATACAAAAAATATCTGCATCTTGTTCTTTAAAATAGTCTAGAAATCCTTTTTTAACACAAGCTCTAAGCCCATTAACATTCCATGATATTAATTTCATTTTATTATCCTCCACTTTTTCATTTGTTTAAATTTTTATATTTTTATTTTACTTTAGCTGTTTCCCCAAGTTTAACACCATTTAAATTAACTGCAATATCTTCTATAACAATTTTCTCTATCGGCATATCTTGTCTACCTGTTTCTACCCCATTTATTTTATCTACAATTTCAATACCTTCTGTAACTTTTCCAAAACCAGCATATTGCCCATCAAGATGTGGTGCATCACCTGTCATTATAAAGAATTGACTTCCTGCAGAATCTGGATGTCCTGACCTTGCCATAGATAAAACACCTTTAGTGTGCTTTATATCATTATAACTAAATCCATTCTGGCTAAACTCCCCTTTGATTGAATGTTCTGGTCCACCAGTTCCATTCCCAACAGGGCACCCACCTTGCATCACAAATCCATCTATAACTCTATGAACTGTAAGTCCATCATAAAAATTGCTATTTGCAAGTTCCACAAAATTAGCAACCGTATTTGGTGCTTTATGTGGATACAACTCTGCTTTTATTGTTCCATAATCTTTTATTTTTATTTCAACTGTTGGTAAATTTTCTGGTTTTTCTTGAACTATTTTCTCTATCCAAACAGGTGTTTCTAACTGTTCCTCTAATTGTGATGTCTGATTACCTGTTTCCTTTTTTTTATTTTCTACTTCTTCTGTACACCCTACAAAAGCAAGTATTGGTAAAACTAAAAGTCCTGCTAAAACTAATTTTTTCAATTTTTTTCCCCCTAAACCCTTCATATTACTTTAGATTATACAATAAATTATACACCACTTACCATAATATTTTTAAAGCTATTTTATTAAAATTACGAGAATAGTTTTGTAATTTTCTACTTTTCCCATATAATTTATATATAAAATATTTTTAAGGAGGATTTTTTATGGCTAGCATATTAAAAACAAATGATACTATTGCATTCTTCGCTGCATCAAATGGATTATCTCCTTTTTCTAAAGAAAATATAAATGCATTAAAATTAATATTAGAAAGCTTTGGCTTAAAAGTTATTTATGGAAATAATCTCTTTGCAGAAGATAAAACTATAGTCTTTAATGAAACGGCAATTGAAAAAGGACAAAATTTAAACCAATTATTTGCTGATAAAAATGTACGAGCTATTTTTGATTTATCAGGAGGCGATCTTTCAAATTCAATATTAGAATTTTTAGACTTTGATATTATAAAAAGAAATCCTAAACCATTCTTTGGATATAGTGATTTATCTACTGTTTTAAATACTATATATGCCAAAGCAGGTTTTCCTACTTTTTATTATAACTTAAAAAATCTTATTACTGGTGATTATAAAAAAGAACAAATTGAAATGTTCAAAAATTCTATCATGGGTGATTCTAATGATTTATTTAAATTTAAATATGAATTTTTAAGCGGCAAATCATTAAGAGGAATTGTTGTTGGGGGTAATATAAGATGTACTTTGAAACTTGCTGGAACTCCTTATCTTCCTAGCTTCACTAATAAAATTTTATTTTTAGAAGCTTATAGTGGGAATGCTGCTAAAATTTATACTTATTTAAATCAATATAAACAAATGGGTGCTTTCAATGATTTAAAAGGAATTATACTTGGTAGCTTTTCAGAAATGGAAATGAATAATATAACTCCCTCTGTATATGAAATGCTAATAGAAATTCTAGGTGATGGACATAATATTCCTATTGCTAAAACAAATGAACTTGGACATAATTCAGATGCTAAATGCATCGTAATAGGTGGGTCTTGTACTCTCAATTAACAAAAAAGATGCAATATTGCATCTTTTTTTACTTTTTTTTAGATATTTCTATTATTTATCCACTTTTTGTATAATTTTTACACTTATTCCAGAAAGCGTTTTCATGGTAAATTTAACCTATAATGAATTTGAAAATAAATTTAAGGTTAAGGAGAATTTATATGAATAACGAAAATATGTTACTTAGAAAAAACAAAAAAGTTTTACCTTTATTTTTAGCTGGCTCACTTGGATTTAGTTTAATTTCTTGTGGTAGTGATGCTGCTATTGATAATAAAACTGATTATAGAGTTACCGAAGAAGGTACAAGCATATTAATGCCCAACTCTGTACTTTCACCACACTGGTTCCCTGATGAATTATTAAAATGGACTCCTGAAAATGATAAAAATTTAGAATTCAATAAAAGCGTTCTTCCTTTAGCTAACAAAGTTGAAAGGGATAATTTAGAAACAATTAACCAAACTCAAAATAAAAATATAGATGTTGTTGCTATCTCTATTATGAACTCTGGTACAAGTGGTAATCCATCTCGTGGTTCTACTAAATTCGGATCAAATACCTTCTCATATTGGCAATATATAGACAAGCTTGTATACTGGGGTGGTGCTGCCGGTGAAGGTCTAATAGTACCACCAACACCAGATGTTACAGACTCTGCTCATAAAAATGGTGTACCTGTACTTGGAACTATCTTCTTCCCTACTCTTGAACATGGTGGAAAACTTGAATGGCTTGATACATTCCTTACTAAGGATGCAAATGGAAGTTTCCCTATAGTTGATAAGTTAATTCAAGTTGCTACTGAAATGGGATTTGATGGTTGGTTTATAAATCAAGAAACTCAAGGAACAGATGAATTAAAAGAAAATGCTTCTAATGATGCAGTGCTTACACCTGAACATTCAAAACTTATGCAAGAGCTTATAAAAGAATTCAAAGCTAAAGCTGGAGATAAACTTCAAGTTATGTGGTATGACTCAATGACAGAAGAAGGCGAAATGGATTGGCAAAATGCTCTTACTGAAAAGAATGAAATGTTCTTAATTGATGGAGACAAAAAAGCTATTGCTGATAGTATGTTCTTAAACTTCTGGTGGACAAACGATAAATATGTCGAAGATAAGTTAATTGAAAACTCAAGAAAGAAAGCTGATGAACTTGGAATTAATCCATATTCATTATTTGCAGGTATAGATACTCAAGCTAATGGTACTACAACTCCTATTAGATGGGACTTACTTGAAAAAGGTGATAAAGAATTATTCACTTCTCTTGGCTTATATTGTCCAAGTTGGACTTACTTCTCATCAGATTCACCAGATTCATTCCAAGATAAAGAAAGTAAATACTGGGTAAATGAACTTGGAAATCCTGCTATGGCTACAACTGCTGAAGGAACTCAATGGAGAGGTATCTCAACTTATAAAACAGAAAATACAGTTATAAATTCATTGCCATTCAATACAAACTTCAATATCGGTAATGGATATAATTTCTTTATAGATGGAGAGCTTGTTTCAAATCTTGACTGGAACAATAGAAGTATGGCAGATGTAATGCCTACTTATAGATGGATAATGGAGAATGAAGGAAATAATAAACTAACTGCTTCATTTGACTTTGCAAATGCTTACTATGGCGGTAACTCAATCAAACTTTATGGAAATCTTGATGCAGCTAAAGCAACAACATTAAAATTATTTAGTAGTGAATTGAAACTTACTAAAAATACAGAGTTTAAAACTTCTGCTAGAGGTAATGATGGAACTTTTCTTGATTTAGTTCTTGAGTTTGAAGATGGCTCAAAAGAAGTAATTATTGCAGATAAAACTCTAACAGATTCTTGGCAAACATTAACTTATGATGTTTCAAAATTTGCAGATAAAACAATGCAATCAATCTCATATAAAATTTCTTCAAAGGAAGCTGTAAGTGGTGCTACCTTAAACATTGGTTCAATTAATATAAAAGATTCAAAAGCTGATGTTAAAAAAGCTGATGTAACTAAAGTAAATGTTGAAGATACACTATTTGAGGAAGATGATACTTTAGCTGGTATTAGACTTACATGGGATAGTGCTAATACAGAAAATCTAAGCCACTATGAAATTCTTAGAGTTAATTCAGATGGAACAAAATCACTACTTGGTGCTACTCCATCCGAAACTTTCTTTATTAACTCACTTATAAGAGATGAGGTTGATGATATAACAAAACTTGAAATTGTAGCTGTAAATACAAATCTTGAAAGAGGAAAATCAGCACAGGGAAGCTTTGAATGGCCTGATAATGATATGCCAAAAGCAAACTTTAGTGCTGAAACAACATTAATTGCCCCTGGCGGAGAAGTCAAATTTACAAACTTAAGTTCAGTAGTTACAGAATCAGTTGAATGGCATTTTGAAGGTGCTACTACTCCAACAAGCACAGAAGATGCTCCTACTGTAAAATATGATAAAGCCGGAACTTATGATGTTAAAATTATAGCTAAAAATGAATTTGGTGAAACTGAGCATATCTTAGAGGACTTTATTACAGTTTCAGATAAAGCTAAAGATGGACTTATAAACCTTGGACTTAACCAAAAATCTGAAGCTTCATCATTTGTAAATCCTGCTGAAGCACCTGAATTTGCTCTTGATGGAAAATCAGAAACTAAATGGTGTGCAACTGGAAAAGCTCCTCATACACTAACAGTAGATCTTAGAGAAATTAGTACGGTAAGTGGAATTAAAATGTTACATGCTGAAGCTGGTGGAGAAAATGCTGGTATGAATACAGAAGATTTCTCATTCGAATACAGTATAGATGGTAAAACTTATGAACCACTTTTAGTTGTTGAAGAAAATGAACTTGGAACATCAAATCACACATTCAAAGCAACAGAAGCTAAATATATTAGACTTAGCGTTAACAAACCTTCTCAAGGTTCAGACTCTGCTGCAAGAATCTACGAAGTTGAAATTCAAGGAATTAAAGGTAGCTTAAAATAAGTTTATATATAAACTTAAAGGAAGTATCAAATACGATACTTCCTTTTCTATTACTTAAACACTTTATAAAGTCCATCAAGTGTATAAAATACATCTTTTGAACAAAGCTTTTCCATTTCATCCATTAGCATCATTCCATACGCCACTAAAGCATCATAATTAGCTTCTTCTAATATATCAAACTCAAAGTTTTCTTTTAATTTATCAGTTAATGCTTGTGCTAAGTAATCAGCGTATATTTTTGTTGCATCTCCATCATATCCATACATAACTTTTGCAGTCTTTCCAAGCTCTCTAATGCTAAAACCAAGTAATGTATACTTGCCTGTTATAGCATCAGCCTCTTCTAAAATTTCATTTTGATTAGTCTTAAAGTTTATAGCTGCCTTAAGTCTTTTTCTTATGTCACCTTTATCATAGTTTACTATATTATCTTGAATCCATTTGCTTTCTTTTCTCATTCTTATTTCTTCTCCTTAACTTTATCTTTAGTAAATCTTACTATACTTAGTATTTTAATATTATATACCAAACTAAGACATTTTAAAAATTATTCTTTTATTAAATTCTATTTTAAAATGCTAATTATAAAATTATTAAGTATATATCAATAATATAAAAATGTCTGAAATATGAATTTTAATTATCCTCTCTTCATTTTGTATTTAAAATTAAATCAGGATATAATATAACTATAAATTAAAAAGGAAATGATTGCATGAGATGGTCTGATGTTAGAGAAAAATATCCTAACACTTTCGTAAAATTAAAATCTCTCAAATCACATATAGATAATAATATTGAAATTTTTGATGATGTTGCTGTTATAGATATAGTTCCTAATGAACTTGCCACTAAAGAACTTGCAAATTGTTCTGGTGATGTATTTATTTATCATACAGCAAATGAAAACTTAACTATGGAAGTTGTTACTGCTCCAACTTTAAGAAGGAGATTTTAGCATGAAAATAACTTATGATATTGAAAAACGATTGATAAATTTAATTATCAACCGTTTAATTATTTATCTACAACATACCACCATCAACAGTTAAAATCTGTCCTGTCATATATGATGCTTTTTCACTACAAAGGAATAAAACCACATCTGCTATTTCTTTTGTTTTTCCAAATCTATTCATAGCAATCTCTTCTTCAAGTTCTTCTCTATCATCTTTACTCATCCAAGAATTCATTTCTGTTTCAATAACTCCTGGTGCTACTGCATTAACTCTTACTCCTGACATTGCCATCTCTTTAGCTAAAGATTTAGTAAATAAGTTTATAGCTCCTTTAGTTGTTGAGTATAATACTTCACAAGATGCACCAACATTTCCCCATATAGAAGATATATTAACTATTGCTCCATGTGTACTTAGTAAATGGTTCATAGCAAATCTTGAACAGTTTAAAACTCCTTTTAAATTTGTATCAAGAATTCTATCCATTGCATCATCATCCACATCCATAAATAATCCTACTTCTGATATAGCTGCATTATTTATTAAAAAATCTATCTTTCCAAACTCTGATATAGCTGTATCTATAACCTCTCTACATCCACTTGTAGTTCCAACAGATGCCTTAACTACTATGCAGCTTACTCCAAGTGCTTTTATCTCTTCAAGAGTGCTTACTGCTGCTTCATCATTTCCTGCATAATTTAAAACAAGACTTGCTCCACTTCTTGCAAATTCTAAAGCAATTGCTTTTCCTATTCCTCTTGTTCCTCCAGTTATTACTGCAACCTTACCATTAAAATTCATATCTATCTCCAATCTATCTGAATTGAGTCTTAGTTTATATTAAAACTTCTTTAATTACTCTTTTTGCATTTCCACTAAAGATTTTTTCTATTTCATCCATAGTGAATCCTTCTTTTGAAAGTCTATCTGCAAGTTTCATCATCTGACTAGCATCTTCTATTTCAACTTTATTTTCAATACCATCAAAATCGCTACCAAGTCCTATAATATCAATTCCCCCAATATTTTTAATATGCTTTATATGTCTAACCATATCATCAATAGTTCCAACTTCAAAATCACTTACATCTTCTCTATTAATTAAAAATGCACTACAGAAATTAATTCCTGTTATTCCACCATTCTCTGCAAGTTTCTTAATCATATCATCTGTCATATTTCTAGGGTGTGGACTTTTCTCCCTAGCATTTGAATGTGATGCTATTATAGGCTTCTTAGAATATTTTATACAATCATAGAATCCTGCATCTGATAAATGAGAAACATCAATAAGCATACCAAGCTTATTCATCTCTTCAACAACTTCAATTCCTCTTTCTTTTAACCCCTTATCCTTAAATTTAAAACCTGCATTAGGATACCCAAGATCATTTTCAAAATTCCAAGTAAGAGTTATAAGTGAAATTCCTTCTTTCTTAAACTCTCTAAGTTTCTCTATATCTCCCTTTATAGCATCTCCCTCTTCAATAGTTAAAAATGCTCCTATCTTACCTTCTTTTTCTGCTTTCTCTAAATCACTATAACTTCTACAAAGACTAATAAAATTTTTATTTTCCTCAAGCTGTTTTTTAAACTTTTTAAGCATTTTTTTGCAATAGTCATATGAGTCTGTAACCTTATCTTTCTCTATGAACATTGCAAAAAATTGTGCAAGTGCCTTTCCTTCCTGTAATTTATTTATATCAATGCAAATATCATTCTTATAAAGCTTTTTATCATCTTCAAATATATGCATAGCTGTATCACAATGTAAATCTATAAACTTCACTTTCATACCTCCCAAATTATGCTTTCTACTTTTTATATCTTTAATTATACTACTACATTGAAACTATTGTCGCCACTCTACTTTTATATTTTCACGTAAATAATTAAACCATAAACTAAAAATTCATAAAGAATTTTAAAATTACTAGCTATCATATAAAAATAAACCTACAAGATTTCTCAAGTAGGTTCTACTAAAATACTTCTATCCATTTAGTTTTATGCTTTTTCTTCTTAGGTTTCTCTATAAGTTTTTTATGTCTAACTGCAAATCCTAGAAAACACATACTAAGTAATAGTAGCATATCTGTACTAGCATTTAATACCTTATTAGCTGAAAGTAGCGCAATTCTTGAAGAAATCAATATCATCAAAGTCATTATAGTATATCTTGCATTAAATACCTTTTTTAAAATAAACATAAACACCTCACACTGTAAAAATTATGTTCTATATATTCTATGAAACATAATAAAAAATGTTCAAAATAAAAGACATACCACTTAAGATATGCCTTTTAAAAATTATTTAATTATATCTGCAAATTCTACATCTATAACTTTTTCAAAATCTGATGGTGCTATATCCATTTGAAGTCCTATCTTACCACCCGATACCGTCATTACAGAAAGTTCTTTTGCACTTTCATGTATTCTAGTTTTAAAATTTTTCTTCATTCCAACTGGTGAACATCCACCTCTTATATATCCTGTTATCTTATTAATATCTTTAACATGAATCATTTCTATGTTTTTCTCACCAACTGACTTCGCAGCTTTTTTCATATCAAGCTCCTCTGCAACTGGTATAACAAAAACATAATTATTTTTACTATGTCCAACAGTTACTAAAGTTTTAAAAACCTCTTCTGGATTTTTTCCAACCTTATGAGCTACTGCAAGACCATCAATATGCCCATCACTTGAATCATATTCTCTCATTTCATATGATATCTTTGCTCTATCTAATATTCTCATAGCATTCGTTTTGCTTATCTTCATTTGTATCAACTCCTAAACCTCTTGAAATTCTTGAAAGCTTTTGAAGGTTATCTTTATTAAGATGTCTAAGACATAACCCTCCTCCAACTTCACTATAATAATATATTAAAACATTCCCTATTCCATGTCTATCAAGGAATCTTGTACTCTTAATATTTATAGCTTGCATATCTCTAGGTCTGATTCTTTTTTCTATTTTATAAAAACCACCTTGTACACCTCTTAAAATCTTCTTATTAAAAGAAAGTTCTGTATTTTTAATAACTAGCATTCTACCTACTATACTAAATATAGAAAGTAAATTCCATAAAAGAACATATGGCTTTTTAAATAAAACAAGCAACATAATACTTATAAGTAAATTGATTATTACAGGTTTAAGTACATAATATGCTTTTGCTTTTTCAAACCTTTGAACCTCTTGTTTAACAATGAAATCTGGTAAAATATTTTCAAATACTCTATCTACCTCTTTATTTTTTATAAAAGGTGCAAGCATTATCGCAGCATCTCCTAAACCATTGTATCCCTTAACATCAAGTTTTATATCACTATACCCAAATATCTGTCTTATAGGATTAGAATTAATAACTACTGCCTTAATATCTTTTCTTACAAAAGAAAACTCTCTTACATTTAACAAACCATATCTAATATTTATTTTTTCCTCTGTCACAGTTAAAGTAAAATTATAAAACTTTACTATATTAACAATTCCAACTGCTATATTAATAACTATAAAACTTAAAACAAAAATTATAAGCATAAATTCTATATTCAAATCAGACACACTTTGCATAGCAAAATCAACTGTATCATCTAAAATACTTTGATACCCAAGCTCTGCTATAAAGAAAGCACCCTGAAATCCAGCAAATATAACAACAAAAAATCCTGCTGATGTAAGTCCACCAATAAATAAATCCTTATTAGACATTGTACTTTTATGGATTATATTCTCTACTTTTAGAGGCTTTATTTCTTCCTCTTCAAATATTTCTGCCTCCGAACTTTTTCCATCTAAAAGATAAGTTTTTATTTCATCTATCTTATTATCTGATAAATACATTCTAATAGTTGTGTCATCTACTCCACCCATAACAGCAGTTTCAATTTTAACTGTACTAAAATTAAATGTTTGTCCTATTATATTTTTTGATATATCTAGTGACTTTAATCTTTCTTTGTGTATTCTAAGAGATTTCTTAAATATAATACCTCTATTATAAAACACCTCATCACTAGTTATTTTTATATATTCATGTCTAATTGAAACTATATAATAAATTAAAACACCAATTGTTATAAGTCCCAAAATAATTGGCTCATCAAGTAATAATAAATATAAAAAGAACCAGTTTAGCATAAATGAAAATACCTTTAATATAACAGAAACTACAACAGATCTATAAAGTATTCCCTCTTTATTCTTCTCCATAAGTCATCTCCTGCTCATTCTTAACATTTTCATTTACCTTTTCCCTTAAAAACTCCATAATTAAATCAACTTCTGACTTATCAAGTGCAGGTATTTTAAAACTACCTCCTGCTGTTCCTATAGTGATATCAGCAATTCCTAAACTCTTACTTATAGGTCCTTCTTTTAAATTGATATTTTGAATCCTAACAATAGGAATGAGTACTTCCTTAGACCAAAAGATTCCTTCTCTATACCAAATCTCTTCATCATTAATTGAATAGCTCCACTGCTTATATGAAAAAGTTGGTGCTATTACTGTTTCTATCAAGCAATAAATAAAAACTAAAACAAACACAATATTTATCCACTTTGCATTATCATTTGCCCAGCTTCCAAATCCAGTTGTAGATCCTAACTTTCCAAATACTTTTATTATACTAAAAATTATAATAGCTATAACTGTTGCTATTGCACCTTCAATAACCCATGACTTTATAGCATTCTTACTAAGTCTTTTTCTCATAAATCCCCCTAAATAATTTAATGTTCTTTATTTTACCATTATTTAAGCCCTTCTAATTAACTTATTATAAATCTTAATAAAAATGTAAAATCCTCTTAAATAAAAAAACTGACTTATCAGTAGTTCCCTACCTATAAGTCAGTTTTCTTTACAAAATTAATTCTTAATATAATGGATACTTTTCACATAAAGCTTTAACTCTAGCCTTAGCATTTTCTAAATCACCATTTCTATTTTCAATTGCTTCATTTATAATTCCAGCAATTTCTTCCATATCTTCTTCTTTAAATCCTCTAGTTGTTACAGCTGGTGTACCAATTCTAACTCCACTTGTTACAAATGGACTTCTTGTTTCATTTGGTACAGTATTTTTATTTAAAGTAATTCCAACAGTATCTAAAAGATTTTCAACCTCTTTACCTGTAACATCTTTATTAGTTAAATCTACAAGCATAAGGTGGTTATCTGTTCCACCTGAAACTATTTTAAATCCATAACTTTCTAAACTTTCAGCTAAAGCCTTAGCATTAACAACTACTTGCTTTTGATATTCTACAAATTCTGGCTCTAATGCTTCTTTGAAACATACAGCTTTAGCTGCTATAGTATGCATAAGTGGTCCACCTTGAATTCCTGGAAATATATTCTTGTCTACAGCCTTTGCAAACTTTTCTTTACAAAGAATAAGTCCACCTCTTGGTCCTCTTAAAGTTTTGTGAGTTGTAGAAGTTACAAAATCACAATAAGGAACTGGTGATGGATGTACTCCTGCAGCAACAAGTCCTGCAATGTGAGCCATATCTACCATAAGATAAGCTCCAACCTCATCAGCAATTTCTCTAAACTTAGCAAAATCTATAGTCCTTGAATAAGCACTCGCACCTGCAACAATCATTTTAGGTTTATGCTTTATAGCAAGCTGTCTAACATTTTCATAATCAATCATTTCTGTTTCTGGGTTTAATCCATAAGAAACGAAATTATATAATTTTCCTGAGAAGTTAACTCCTGAACCATGAGTTAAATGTCCTCCATCACTAAGGCTCATTCCTAAAACTGTATCTCCAATCTCTAAAACACTTAAATATACCCCCATATTTGCTTGTGAACCTGAATGTGGTTGAACATTTGCATGTTCTGCACCAAATATCTTCTTAACTCTATCTCTAGCTAAATCTTCAACTTTATCTACTACATGACAGCCTCCATAGTATCTCTTATCTGGATACCCTTCTGCATACTTGTTAGTAAGATATGAACCCATAGCCTCCATAACGGCTTTACTAGCAAAGTTTTCTGAAGCTATAAGTTCTATACCATCTTGCTGTCTTTTTAATTCTTCCTGTATAATCTTAGCAACTTCTAAATCGTCTTTTTCTAAATTTTCAAAATTCATTTAATCACCCCAACGCTATATATAAATTATATTATAAATATATTAAATGCTTTTTTCAATATTTATTAGCCTCTGTATCCCTATATATTTCTTATCTTTTATGCTAAAATATAATTAATTAGTATATAATGTAATTTTTTTCTACATAATATATTCTTTTTCCTTTTAAAGAAGAATATTTATGTTTTTTTATTTTATAAAATAAATTTTAGGGTTACTAATAATTAAGCAAATTATTAATTATTTATAAATTAAATTAAACACGTAGTGAGGTACTTGAAATGAATATAGATAAAATCTTACATGTTTCTACTCACGCTGGAAAAATTCTATTAGAAAGCGGAGCTGAGACTTATAGAGTTGAAGAAACTATTGTTAGAATTTGCAAATCGTTTGGTGTTGATTTTGCAGAAAGTTATGTTACCCCAACGGGAATAATGGTTTCTATATATGATGAAGAAAAAAATACTAAAACTTTAATAACTAGAGTTAAAAATAGAAGTAATAACCTACAAAAAATCCATTTAGTGAACAATCTTTCAAGAGATCTTGCTATAAATAAATATACAGTAGCAGAAGTTGAAAATGAACTTAAACTCATAGATGAAAGTAAAGTTTATTCTAATTTAGCGACTTTACTTTGCTCTGGATTTGGTGCTGGATGTCTTACAATATTATTTGGTGGTGGAGTTCGAGACTGTATAGCCTGCTTTTTTATAGGACTTGCCATTAGAGCTATGGCCGTTACAGCTGATAAACTTTCAATAAATAGTTTCTTTATAAATGCTATTGGTGGTGCTCTAGCTGCTGGTGCTGCTATACTTTTTTACAAATTAGGTCTAGGCATTAATGTCAATCATGTAATAATAGGTTCTATAATGCTTTTAGTCCCTGGACTTACAATTACAAATGCAATAAGAGATACTATTGCTGGTGATTTATTATCTGGACTTACTAGAGCTGCAGAAGCTATTTTCATAGCAATATCTATTGCTATTGGTACAGGTACTGTTATGACTATATGGGTTAATCATTTAGGAGGTGCATTCTAATGGAACAATTATTTATTGAAACAATTGCTTGTTTTTTAGCTACATTTGCATTTGCTATTATTTTTAACATCCGTGGGAAATTTATTATATGGGCATCTATTGGTGGAGGAATTAGTTGGTTTTTCTATAAAGTTATTTTAGATGCTACAGCAAGCAACACATTATCAATGTTTAGTTCTGCAGTAATTTTTAGTTCATATGCTGAAATTCTTGCTAGAAAACTAAAAACTCCTGTAACAACTCTTGTAGTTTGTGGTCTTATTCCTTTAGTCCCTGGAAGTGGTATGTACTATACCATGTCTAGTGCAGTAAGTGGTAGTATTGAACATACTTGGGGTCTTGCAATATCTACATTTGCATCTGCTGGAGCTCTTGCTCTTGGTGTAATATTCACTTCTACAATAACTAGAATAATAATTAATTTAAAACATAAAACATATTTAAAAGTAAAATCTAGGCACACAAAAAAAGATGATGAGAAATAATTATTTCCATCATCTTTTTTTATACAATTATTTTATAAAGCTATTTAAAGTTTTTACAAGTTCTTGAAGTCCTTCATAATTATCATCATCTTCTGAAATTCCCATACAATTTCTTGCATAATTTTCCACTATAAGAACACCAACTCTATTTATAGCTGATCTTATTGCAGATACTTGAGTTAAAACATCTTTTTGACAGACATTTTTCTCCATCATACCTTGTATTCCCTTAACTTGCCCCTCTATTCTTCTAAGTCTCACAAGAATTTCTTTTCTTGCACGTTCTTCTTTTTCTAACTCTTTATCTAATTCATTACTCAATGATTTTACCTCGCTCAATAATCAAATTATTTGCTTTCTTCTTTAGCTCTTCTTCTTTCTTTTTTACTCATCCTAATCTTACCTTCTTTAGGTGAAATTTTTCCTGGTGGTTGAATTCCCATTTTTTTATGTTTATTTTTCACATACTTTGGTGTATATTTATCATAAAACTCTCTTTTTCCTTCTTCTGTCTCTTGCATTTTCTTTGCCTTTTTATCTAATGAGTACATATAAATGCAAAATGTTCCTATTAAGATTGATATAACAACCATTCCCATACCTTCTGGCCAATTCATAAATTAATCCCCCCATAAACAAATAAATAATAATACCTATATTACCAATTATATCAAATTATAGAGAGTTAAATAATAATTTGCTTATCAGTTAACAGAAATATAAAATTTAAAGCTAAACATCCCATTACATTTTCCTTAAACTTTATTTATTACTATTATATCAAAGTTCACAAAATTTATTTCTAAAAAAACTTTTAAAATTTAAGAAAAGCTTAGAATCCTAAAATTCTAAGCCTCTATTATAATTACTCTTCTGTTTTTTCTTCTTCTTTAACTACTACTTCAATTCCAAGTTCACCAAGTTGTTTTTCATCAACTATATTTGGTGCTGATGTTAAGTAACAGAAAGCATTTTGGTTTTTAGGGAATGTGATAACATCTTTGATGTTTTCTGTTCCTGCAAGGAACATTATCATTCTATCTAATCCAAATGCTAATCCACAGTGTGGAGGTGGTCCAAATTTAAATGCTTCTAATAAGAATCCAAATCTTTCCCATGCTGATTCCTTAGTAAATCCAAGAACCTCAAACATTTTTTCTTGAAGCTTAGTATCGTGAATTCTTATTGAACCTCCACCAAGCTCTTCTCCGTTAAGTACAAGGTCATAAGCTTGTGCTCTAACTTTTGAAGGATCTGTATCTAATAAGTGTAAGTCCTCAACCATTGGCATTGTGAATGGGTGGTGAGCTGCTGTATATCTTCCTTCTTCTTCATCAAACTCAAGAAGATCAAACTCTGTAATCCAAGTAAAGTTGAACTCATTTTTATCTTTAACAAGGTCATACTTTCTTGAAAGTTCAAGTCTAAGCTCTCCAAGAGATTTTAATACTACTGAATCTTTATCAGCAACGATCAATATGATATCTCCTGTTTCAGCTCCCATAGCTTCTATAACAGCATTCATTTGCTCTTCATTTAAGAACTTAGCTATTGGTGATTTAATTCCTTCTTCTTTTAATTGGATATAAGCAAGACCTTTAGCTTTGAATCCTTTAACAAATTCTCCAAGTCTATCTACATCTTTTCTTCCCATTGAAGCTCCACCTTTAAGACAAAGTGCTCTAACACTTCCGCCCATTTCTAAAGCTCCTTTGAATACCATAAAATCAACATCTTTAACCACTTCGCTAAGATCTGTTATTTCCATTCCAAATCTTAAATCTGGCTTATCTGAACCATATTTATTCATAGCATCAGCAAATGTCATTCTTTTGATTGGAGTAGGTATATCTATTCCTTTAACAGTTTTAAATACATGCTTAATAAGCCCTTCATTTAAAGCCATAATTTCTTCTTGATCAGCAAATGACATCTCAAGGTCAACTTGTGTGAACTCAGGTTGTCTATTAGCTCTTAAATCTTCATCTCTGAAACACTTAACTATTTGGAAGTACTTATCAAAACCTGAAACCATTAATAATTGTTTAAATAATTGTGGTGATTGAGGTAATGCATAGAACATTCCTGGGTAGTTTCTTGATGGCACTAAGTAATCTCTAGCTCCTTCTGGAGTTGACTTAGTAAGAATTGGTGTTTCCATTTCTAAGAAACCATTGTTATCAAGGTAATCTCTGATTGCCTTAGTAGTTCTGTGTCTTATTTTAAAAATCTCTTGCATATCAGCTCTTCTTAAATCTAAGTATCTATACTTAAGTCTTAATTGCTCTGATGTTTCACTATTTTCTTTGATATCTATTGGAGAAGGTGCTGATTCTGATAATATTTTTAAATCATCAGCCATAAGCTCTACCATACCAGTTGGCATATTAGGATTTACTGACTCCCTCTTAACTACTTCTCCTGTTACTGCTACACAGTATTCAGCTCTTACAGATTTAGCTTTTGCAAGTAATTCTTCTGATAAAGTATCTCTAAATACTACCTGCATAACTCCCTCTCTATCTCTAAGGTCCATGAATTGAAGACCCCCAAGATTTCTATTTCTTTGAACCCATCCCATAAGGGCAACTTTTTGTCCAATGTGGCTTTCTCTAGCTTCACCACACATCATTGAACGCTTAAGTCCATTTAATGTTTCAGCCATTTTATTTTCCTCCTACTTATTGTTAAGTATTATATTAACTATTTCATCAATATTTGATAACTTTGTTTCAAATTTTTCCCCATCACTCATTCTTTTAAGTGTTAGTTTATCTTCTTCAATTTCTGAATCACCAATTACTGATGTAAATAAAGCTCCAACTTTATTTGCATATTTCATCTGTGCCTTCATACTTTTTCCAAGGTGGTCTACTTCTACTTTAAGCCCCTTTTTTCTAAGTTCATTTGCCATGAACATACCTTTAACCTTAGCTTCATTACTCATGTTTCCAAGGAACAAATCAAATCTATTTGGCTCTGGTATTTCTATTCCCTCTTCTTCAAGAGTTAATAAAAGTCTTTCAAGACCCATAGCAAATCCAACTGCTGGAGTTTTAGGTCCATCTATCTCCTCTACTAGCCCATCATATCTTCCACCACCACAGATAGTTAATCCATCCTTGATAACTTCAAATACTGTCTTTGTATAATAATCAAGTCCTCTAACTATTTGAGGGTCTACTGTATATTCTACACCCATTACATCAAGGTACTTTTTAAGATCTGTAAAATGATCATTACACTCTTCACAGATGTAATCTAATATTAACGGAACATCCTTAACTATTTCCTTACATCCTTTTTCTTTACAATCTATGATTCTCATAGGATTTTTTTCAAATCTTCCCTTACATGTATTGCAAAGCCCTTCATAGTTAGCTTGAAGATACTCTTTTAAAGCATCATTATAAGCTTTTCTACAAGTTGGACACCCAAGACTATTTATATTAAGTGATAATCCCTTAATACCAAAATCATTTAAAGTATTCATAACAAGTGAGATAATCTCTGCATCTACTGTTGCTTCTTGTGAACCAAACACTTCTATTCCATATTGATGGAATTGTCTTAATCTTCCCTTTTGCATCTTTTCATATCTAAAGCAAGGTGTAAAATAAAACATTTTTGTAGGTTGTGCATCAGCATATAAACTGCTCTCTATGAAAGCTCTAACTGAAGGTGCAGTTCCCTCAGGTTTTAAAGTAATACTTCTTCCACCCTTATCTTCAAATGTATACATTTCCTTTTGAACAACATCTGTTGTTTCTCCTACTCCTCTTTTAAAAAGCTCAGTTGCTTCAAAAATAGGTGTTCTGATTTCTCTAATACCATACTGCGCTGATATTTCTCTTAACTTTGACTCAATATACTGCCACTTGTATGCATCTTGTGGTAGCATATCTTTTGTACCTTTTTGTGCTTGTATAGCCATTTGTTATCCCTCCTATTAAGTTTTAAAAAGCTTTCAACTAAAATAGCTTAGCCGAAAACTATATTTTTATTTATATAAAGTATCTAGAAGAGCTATTTTTCCTTCTATCATTTCATCTGCTCTATTAATATACTCTCTAACATTTTTAAGGTTTGCAAATCTCTCAATTCTACCTTTTCCTTCACTTAAATATACCACTTTAGAAACAGCATCTGCTCCTATAGCTATAATAGTTTGTGTATCTTCTATCATTTGTATATTATAGTAACACTCTAAATTATCTCTTGAATAACCTACATTCTCCATATTTCCAACCATATTTTTTTGTCTATACATATAATAAGGTTGCATATCTAAATCTTTTGCAAGATTTGCACTAGCTTCAAACATTTCATTTAATTCATGTTGCTCTGCAAGTTTTACAGTCTTATTTAACACTAAATTTTCATATAATTTAGAAGCTCTCTTAATTGATAAGCCATGAACCGTTAAACTTTCTGGATTAAGCTCTTTAATAGCTTTAACTGTTTGTCTAACCTCTTCCATAGTCTCATCTGGAAGACCTATGATTATATCCATATTTATGTTATCAAATTCTAGCTTTCTTGCCAAATTAAATTTATCAATAACATCTTGTGATAAATGTCCTCTTCCTATTGATTTTAAAGTTTTATCATTCATACTTTGAGGATTTATAGAAATTCTAGTCACTCCATATTTTTTCATAGTTATAAGTTTTTCTTCAGTAATAGAATCTGGTCTACCACTTTCAACTGTAAACTCAATAAGATTTTTATCTTTAACAAAACTATTATATATGTCATTCATAAGACTTTCAAACTGTTCATTATTTACTGAAGTTGGTGTACCGCCTCCAAAGTAAACATTATCCACTATAAGCCCTTTTTCTTCAACATATTTAGTAATTGCTTTAATTTCTTTCTTAATAGCTTCTATATACTCTTCTATCTCAGATTTATTTTTCTTATTTACAGGGTTAGCTGTAAATGAGCAGTATAAACATCTTGTAGGACAGTATGCCATTCCTATATAAATAGCTATTGTTTTATCATCCTTATTTATGTATGATAATTCTCTTTTTGCAATATGTATGCAAAGTTCTGCTTTTTCTTTCTTTGCTAGGTACATTTCTTCAAAATGTTCTATGATTTCTTCATCTGAATACCCTTTAATAATCATATCTGAAGCTATTTTACTAGGTCTTATTCCTACTAAAGTACCCCAAGGATATTCTTTTCCTGTAACATCTGATAAAAATTTAAAAACAGCCCTTTTAATTTCTTGAACTGGATTATCTGAAGTAAGTGTAAAAACTTCTTCTTTATCAAAATTACTAACTTTTATTTTATTATTGAAATTATCAGAAGATAAAATTTTATCTTCTGTAATTTTACCTATTTCAACTTCATAAACAAAGTCTTTATCTTTTTCATTTACCTTAATTTCATCAAAAGTATAGAATATATTAAACATTTGGTATATGTGATATCTATACTTCTCATCATTCATCTTAATGTTAATAAACATAGTCATCTCCTAGTATATATGGGTTATGTCTTTTTTCATTCCCTATTGTTGTTCCTGCTCCATGTCCTGAATAGACATTTATATTATCACCTAGATGAAGTAATTTACTTTTAATAGAAGAAAGTAATGTATTAAAATCTCCACCAGTAAAATCAGTTCTTCCTATTGAGCCATTAAATAATGTATCTCCTGTAATTAAAATATCTTCACAAAGGAAACATACGCCTCCAGGTGTATGACCTGGTGTAGTTATGACTTTTATTTCTTTTCCATTTCCAAATGTAAATTTATCACCATCATTTAAATATCCATCTACTTTAGGAATTTCTCCAAATAACTGACTATCTACTTTTCTCATCTCTTCGTCTGCTTTATTTATATAAAGTGGTATATTATATTTATTTTTAACTTCCTTAACTGCACCAACGTGATCAAAATGCCCATGAGTTAAAAGAATCATTTTTGGCTTAATATTTAATCTTTCAATAATAGCAAAAATTAGTTCTTCTTCTGCACCTGGATCAAATATAACTGCTTCGTTTGTAGTTTCATCAATTAAAAAATAAGTATTTTCTTGATATGCTCCAACTGGAACGCTTTTTAATATCATTAAAATCAACCCCTCTTAAAATGTTTTATTACTTTCAAGCAAAAGTGTAACAGGTCCATCATTTTCAATAGAGACCTTCATATCCGCTCCAAAGATACCTGTTTCAACCTTTAAATCTTCTTCTTTGCAAATTTCTACAAAAGTTTCATAAAGCTTTTTAGCTTCTTCTCCACCTTGTGCTGCCATAAAGTTTGGTCTTCTTCCTTTTCTGCAATCACCATACAAAGTAAATTGTGAGATTAAAAGAAGCTCCCCACCTACATCTTTTAAAGATAAATTCATCTTACCATTTTCATCTTCAAAAACCCTAAGTCCTATTACTTTATCTTTTATATATTTAAGATCATCTAAAGTATCTTCTTTACTTATCCCAAGAAGAACATTGAATCCCTTATTTATTTTCCCTACAATCTGTCCATCTACCACCACTTGTGAAGATGTAACTCTTTGTACTACTGCTCTCACTTAACCACTTCCTAACTAATTCTTAACTCTATAAACATCTCTAGTTCCTTTAATTTTTCTAAACTTTCTCATAAGTTCGCGAAGTTTATCAAGGGAATCCACCTTTACTTTCATATTTATATGAACAAAGTTTGTTTTTGTTGTCTTAGCATTTAATGCTGTAAGATTTACTTTTAAATCCGAAACCACCATCATAACCTCTGATAAATAACCAGAACTATCTTCAGCTTTAATTTCAATCTCAGCTTCATAATTTTCACCACTAACACTATTCCAACTAACTTCAACAACCTTTTCATTTCTAACTTCTACAATATGTTTAAAATTACTACAATCAGATCTATGAACTGATATTCCTCTACCTTTTGTTACATAACCGACTATATCATCTCCTGGAACTGGATTACAACATTTAGCAAATCTAACCATTAAATTGTTAAGTCCTTTAACAGAAACTCCTGATGTATTACTTACCTTAGATTTTGTAGTTCTTTCAGTTTTTGCAATTTGCTCTTCTATCTCGGTTTGTGTTTTTTCCTGGCTTTGTACTTCTACTACTTCACCCTTTAACTTTGATATAACACCATTTGCTGACATTATTCCTGCTCCAATAGAAGCAAAAATATCCTCTAATGAATTGAAGTTATATTTTTTTATAAGCTTATCATATCTTTCACCTTTAGCAATATCCATAAAGTTGATGCTCTGCTTTTTAGCCTCTTTTTCTACAAGATCTTTGCCTTTTTCAATATTTTCTTCTCTTCTTATTCTTTTGAACCACTGTTTTATTTTTGATCTTGCTTGATTACTTTTTGCAAAATTAAGCCAAGACATATTAGGTCCTTTTGAAGTTGTAGAAGTTAATATCTCTACAATTTCGCCAGT
>JBOGAY010000352.1:0-3290 GCA_051655925.1 Sarcina sp.
TTATCTTCATCTGCCGCTATAATAACATTATTTGAATAATTACCTATTAATTCTAAAACTTTATCCTTAACAGTTTCATCTGCTACAAATAGTTTATTTTTACTAAGCCATCTTTCAACTACTTTATCAGACATTATTCCTAATCTTTTCTTACAACTTTCATCTGCTAATTCATTGAAAAAGTCCCCTGTGTGGCTATCAACTTTAACAAATATTACTTCAATACCTTTTTTAAAGAACGCATTCATCTTCTCATAATAAATCTCTGATGATGCCTCTTTTCTTTCCCAACTTCCTGTTGCATGATGGAATATCCCTTCATAATCATGGAATAAAACAACTTTTTCAGCACCTTTTTTTAAAGCATACTCTATTCCTTTGACTGCGCCATCAAGTTCTCCTGCAATTTGTCTGATATTACTTTTACTTGTATCATCTGGTGAACCATTTTCCATATATTCAACTACATTATTTTCAACTACAACTAATCCATATGAATACCTCTGTGTTTTAACATTGTAACTACCATCTACATAAATATGCATACAATCTTCTGGGTAAGAATCTCTTCCTTTCTTTAATAAAGTGTTTGTATCTGATAAATATTCTTTGGCAGCATCCATACTTTCAAAACTTTTATACTTTGCGCCTTTTACACCTTTTACATATTTTAAACATTCTGCCCATGTGCCTACTATTTTATTTTGAACTATTTGACTTGTACTTGAGTCATATCCTTCTTTTATTGCATAAACTTTTTTAGCCAATGTTCTCTCTCCTTATTATACAATTCTACTTTTTTCTAATCTTTATATTCTATAACTTGTTTTGACTATAAAATATTCTTAATAATTATATCCTTTTATGTTAATGCATTTATAACATCATACACTCTATTCAAATTTTTCGCTCCTGTGAAATTCGCTAAATACTCAACTGCACTTGTTAGAACCATAACAAGTTCTCTATTTCCTTGCCAATTTTCAAGTATAATTTCCATTGGAATATCTTCTATCATTCTAGTTAATGCAAATAATATAATAGCAACATCATCAATTTTACCTAAGACCGGTATTTTATCTGGTAAAATATCCACTGGTATTACAGTATACCCTAAACTTACAGCAAGTATTGCTTTAGTTTTTGTTGGAACTCTTTTATCTTTAAATAGCCTTGCTACTAAAGCAACTATATCTGGAACAAACATTATTATATCAGAATATTCCTTAGCTTTTTCTGGTATCTTTTCAACCACTTTTTCTCTACTATGAGTATAAACATCTTCTATTTTATTTACCTCAAGATTTAAAATATAATCTTCTTTTTCTTTTTCAGTTAAAACATCTTCATCTAACTCTACTTTTTCTTCAACTATAATTGATGGCTTTTTACTTATCATATCACCTAATAATAAATCTATATCCCTTACATTTACTTGTAAAAACTCATCACTTACTGTTGCACTATCTAAATTGAAGTTTACTATTTTTACTTCTTCTAATATCTTGCTTATATTTATAGTTATTTTATCACTAGCAAGATTAATTCCTCTCTCTTTAAAACCTTTTAAAGCTAACTTTAATCCTATTTTTCTGAAAGCTTTCATTATTCCAACTTTCATTAAAGATACTTTTCTAAGCCTTACTGTAAGATAATTATCTTCAACACTTATTATATCTACTGATGCACTGAATCCTAATGATAATATTTTTTTGAAAGATCCTATAACTTTTATATCTCCATTTTCTATCAAAACATCTTTTATAGTTAATCCCTCAACCTTTACAAAGTCATTTATTATACTTTTTATATCCCTACCACTAAGTTTTGTATTAACCTCCGATATATACATTAAAATTCCTCCTAATTTTTCAATTAACCATTTTTTCTTTTCTATTCTTAAAATTCTTTTCTAATAAAACCATTAATTTAATATCTATATAATCAAACTTTATCTCTATACCTTCTTTGATAACATTAATATCTTGAAGTTCAAAGTCTAGACCTTTTAATTTACATCTTAATATATCTAAATTTATATTTATTAAATCTTTATCTATACTCAAGTAATTTCCTAACGATAGTTTACTTCCTCTTCCTGTAATAACTTTTTCTATTACAGAGAATAGATTTATTTTTAATGCCTTTATATCTTTTATTTTTATCGTTACTTTATCCTTATTAACACTAATAATTCCTATATTACAACTAAAATCTAAAGTGAAAATTTTCTTTATGCTTCCTGTTATTTGTATATTTTCTTTTGTGAATTTTATTTTATTAATTTTTATTCCTTCTGTATTTACAAAAGTATTTAATACCTCTTTTATATCATTCCCATTTAATACTAGAATTGCATTTTTAACCTTCATTTCTTCTTACCCCTTTAAACTAAACTACTTTTTAGCTTTTTCGAAATTATGAAATATCCTGCTCCACGCTTAACTGCTAGTCCACCTATATGCACTGCATATCTATTCATATACTACTAAAGCCTATAAATAAGTTTATTGTTATTCCCCCTATTATATTTTAAAATATTTCCTTACTTTTAAATTATTTTGATTATTTAAATAATCAAATACAAATATGATAGTTGATATAACAACTTGAAAAGCTATTTTCAAACTTTAGGCTAACAAATTTTACAATTCTATGCATTTTAATTCTATCATCTTTTAATTCAATCTGCACCTATCAGATAAATAAAGGTGTCATTTAAAACTCTAAATGACACCTTTTTCCTATTTTTTTAATTTTAAACTAATTCTTCTAACATATTTAAAAGCTCTTCAAATCTATCCATTGTATCTTGCATTGGTTTTGATGTAGTCATATCTACTCCTGCATCTTTTATTGCATCTATAGGATACTTGCTTCCACCTGCTTTTAAGAAACCTTTGTATCTAGATACAGCTTCTTCTCCATCTGATAAAATAGCTTTTGCAAATGCAGAAGCTGCACTATACCCTGTTGCATATTGATATACATAAAAATCTGAGTAGAAATGTGGTATCCTTGCCCATTCAATTTCAATATCCTTATCAACAATCATATTCTCACCAAAATATTTCTTGTTTAAATCAAGCCATATTTGATTTAATTCAGTTGCTGTAAGAACTTCTCCACTTTCTATAATCTCATGAATTTTCAGTTCAAAACTAGCAAACATAATCTGTCTAAACACAGTAGTTCTTATTTGCTCTAATTCTTGATTTATTAAATATAATTTTTGTGTTTTATCATCTTCTTTATTTATTAAATCATTAATTAGCAAAATTTCATTAGTT
>JBOGAY010000353.1:0-10584 GCA_051655925.1 Sarcina sp.
TATGACTTCCAAAGTTATATAACAGATCTATTTGCCCATCTGGAGATATAATTAATTCGTGTAAATCTGTATCTCTAAGTCCCTCTACTTTATATGAATCTTCTAAATGAATATACTTAACAGCACTTTCTTTTTTAGTGGCTTTAAGTGTTACATCTAAACTTATTGAAGGAATTTTTATTGGATAATTCACATATAAATCCATTCCTAAAATTTCTATTTCAAGTTTTAATTCTTTTTTACCTATAAGGTGTTCTGGTATTCTAATAGTTGTTGTTCCAACATTATAATCATCTCCCCATTCTTCACCTACATACGAATAACTGAAGTCTTCTCCATTTATTGTATAGCTTAGCTCTGCATTCACAGCTTTTTCTAGAAAATCTTCATCTGATTTTCCCCACTCGTACATCTTTTTAGCCATCTCTACATTTTCTAATAGATAATCTTCTTCCTTACTATTGTTCTTTATATATTCTATTTCTTTTGATATATCTTTACCTTCATATAATTTTTTATACACTTCTTCTTGATATTTATCGCTAAATACATCTGATTGAACACGACTTAATTTATTAACATCAAAATTACTATCTTTTAATTTCCAATCCTCTAATTTTATATTACTGCTATCCACAGTTTCTTTAACCTTTATAACTCCCGGAGTATTAACATCTATATCAAGCTTTATATTTACCCCATAGTGATTTATTTCATGAGTTCCTTTATAAGCTTCTGTTCCATCTTCTAAAACTACATTATAATTTCTTGTTTTAAATACCTCTCTAATTTTTTGAATTGCTGCCTCAACATACTCTGGATTTGAAACTAAAAACCCTGTTGAAACTGCTACTGCAAGCCCTGCTGCTACTGCCATTTTCTTTTTTAATTTCTTACTTTTATTCTTATCTTTATATGCTTTATTTACTGTATTTTTTACTCTCTCATCAAAATTATCTGGAAGTTTAATTTTATCTATATCATTTTTATTTAATCCCATATTAAGCTCCTCCTAAAATTACTCTAAGTTTTTTAAGTGTTCTATTTAACCCACTTTTTACCGTTCCTTCTGGTACATTATTTATTTTTGAAATCTCTTTTACTGTCATATCATCTATATATCTTTTAAGGATTAAATCTTTTTCTTTATCATTCAAAGAATTTATTGCATCATACAATTCACTTTCTTCTTCTAATCCTTTCTCTTCATATATTAATTTATTTTCAAATTCACTTATCTCAACCACATTCGTTCTACTTAATTTTTTCAAATTATTTTTACATGTATTAACTACTATTGTAGCTATCCATGAATTAAAGCTTTTATGCGATTTACATTTATCTAATGATTTTATTGCTTTTACAATAGAATCTGAAAGTGCATCCATAGCATCATTTTCATTTTTCATATACATGAAAGATATCCTGTAAAGTTTACCCTTAATTGGCTCAATCAATTGATTAAAGCTATCTGCATCACCTTTTTTTGCCCTTTTAAAAATTAGTTCCTCTGTCATTAATTTTTCCCCCTTTAAAGCGCTTCATATCTAAAGACAATTAACTTTATAAAAACGTTCCATATTTTCAAAAAATTTTTTTCAAAATAAAAAAGCTATATCTTTTACGATATAACTTTCACTTAATCACTATTCTTTTTACATGTTATCCCAAATTTATGAAATCACTATTTCTAAGTTAAAAACTTACAAAAAATTTTATTTATCTCTTTTAACTTCTTTTTCATTAGATAGTACTTTAGCTATCTTACTTTCTGTTCCCCTTATATTTATAGCTTTTGCTTCTATAAAATTTAATTCATCTTCATTATTCAAACTTATATTATCTAAATCATCAATTGTGAATTTGACTTTACAAATAATTCATAATATAATCAACTTAAATCCAAAACGGACTAAAGTTATGTAGGAGGTGTATTTTTGAAAAATTTGAATGAAATAGAAAAGTCAATTTATAGATCTCTTTTAATTTCAAAAAAATTAAAAAAAGATTTAATGGAAGATTTAACACTTCCTAAAACAACCGTTAATAGAAGTCTTGAAAATCTTATAAAAAAAGGTCTTATAGAAAAACAAGGTCTTGAAATTTCAACTGGTGGAAGAAAGCCAATCATCTACGCTCCTGTAAGTGATTCTTTTTACTCAATCGGAATTGATATATCAAGAAGTTACTCTGAGATATTACTTATAAATAGTTCTCTTGAAGTTATTTATAAAAATAGATTTCCTATGACTTTTGATTTAAACTCTACTTCTACAGTAGAGAAAATTATTTCTCTTATTAATGATGCTTTATCAACTTTAAATATAGACTCTGTTAAAATTCTTGGAATCGGTCTTGGTGTTATTGAACCTATTGATGTTAAAACAGGAATTATGGGTTGTATAACAAACCCTTTAAATGACAGTTGGACTAATATGAATATAAAAGAATTATTTTCAAAATACTTGGACATACCTATTCACCTTAACAAAGGTACAAACATGGCTGCTATTGGTGAATATTTTATCAACAAAGATAAAAACACAAAAAAAATTATTTACTTGAATCTTGGTCGTGGTATAAGATATAGCCTTATTAACAGTGGTCAAATTACCGATTCTCAAAATGAAGTTTATGATGCTTTAGGTCATATGACAATAGATTTAGATGGTGAAAAATGTGTGTGTGGAAAGTCTGGCTGCCTTGAACTTTATGCTACTATCAATGCTATTGAAACTAATTTCAACAAAAATTCAAATTCAGACTTTAAGTCAATTGATGATATTTTTAAACTTTTTGTAGAAAATAACTCTAAAGCAAAAGATTGCATTGATAATGCTCTATTTGCACTTGCAAGTGGAATAAATAATTTTTCAAGTATTATAAATCCCGATAAAGTCATTTTAAATGGACCTCTTATGCAAAAGCATAATTATGTTTTTGAAAAATTAATTGAAAACTTCAAACTTTTAAACCCTGAAATAGCTTCTATCTATTCAAATGCACCATCTTTCGGTGATAGTAGTATCGCTTTTGGTGCTGCAATAGAATGCTTGAAAATTACATTAAAATTATAAAAGGATGTGAATTAAACAAATGAAAAATATTTGGAATCTCTTTTTTAGCTTCTTTAGAGTTGCTCTTGTAACTCATGGAGGTGGTTATGCCATGGTTGGTGTAATTGAAGATGACCTAGTAAATAAACAAAAACTTTTAAGTGAAGATGAATTTTTTGAAACAATAAGTGTATGTCAAAGTTTTCCTGGTCCACTTGCAATAACCTCTTCACTTTTTGTCGGATATAAAGTTGGTAAGCTCCCTGGGGCTATAGCTTCTTTCATTGGTGCATTGTTACCACCTTTTGTCTTTATATTTATACTTTCAACTTGCTTTATGAGTTTTGAGCATAACATTTATGTAAAATACATTTTAAAAGGAATTGATGCTACAGTTCCAATGCTTATGCTTCTTGCTGTTGTTAACTTTGGTAAGAAAATGAAAAAAACTCCTCACAACATTATAATTGCACTAATAGCTTTAATTGCACTTTCAGTATTTAAAATTAACCCTGCATTCATAGTCATTATTTCTGCTATATATGGAATTATTGTATTCGGATTTCTTAAAAAGGAGGCTAAATAGATGTTATTTAAATTATATTTAGCTTTCTTAAAAATAGGAACATTAGCCTTCGGTGGAGGTTATGCAATGCTTCCATATATAAGAAAAATAATTGTCACTAACCATCATTGGTTAACTAATGCACAGTTTACATCTTACATAGGAGTTGTTCAAATTTCTCCTGGGGCTGTATCTGTAAACCTAGCAGCATTTATAGGGTTCAAACTTCATGGTTTCTTAGGTGGATTAGTTTCTATACTTGGACTTGCTACTACACCTTTTATTTTAGTAACACTTGCTTACTTTGCTTTCTCTAAATTCAAAGATTCTAAACTTTGGAACGCTGCAATGAAAGGTATGAAACCAGCACTTATAGCACTTATTATTTATGCATTTTTATCTGTTACACTTACAGCATACTCAAGTTACTGGCAAATAATTATAACAATAATAACAGGTATTTTAATTTTCTCAAGAAAAGTAAATCTTATTTATATAATTATCCTTGCTGCTATTTTAGGTATTTTAATAAAATAACAGATAAAAATAGGCACAGTAGAAAAAACTATTCTACTGTGCCTGTTTTTTTTATTTCATTATAAACTCTATCTATATCTTCTTTAGTATGAGAACTCATAAGACATATCCTAAGTATTGCTTCACCTTTTTTAACAGTTGGGTATCTTATTGCTGGAATACATATCCCCACCTCTAAAAGTTTGTTGCTTATTTCTACTGCTTTCTTTTCATCACCTATGGAAATTTTTATTATTGCACTCTCGCATATTAAATTTTCAAATAAATTTTTAAATTTAAAATTAAAGTATTCTATATTCTCTCTAAGTCTTCTATTTAAGTCTTCGCTCTCTATTAGTTCAAGTGATTTTATACTTGCTAAACATAGTGATGCTGATATTGCTGTTGAATATATAAAACCTCTTGCCCGATTCTTTAAAAATTCTATCACATGACTATCTGCACTTATAAATCCACCTTCTGTTCCAATAGCCTTACTTAAAGTGCCCATATAAATATCAATTTCTTTATTTATATCAAAGTGGCTTAAAATCCCCTTACCATTTTCACCTATAACTCCAATTCCATGAGCATCATCTACCATAGTCTTAGCCTTATATTTTTTTGCTAGTTTTGCTATTTCATCAAGTGGACTTATATCACCACTCATACTGAAGACACCTTCTGTAACTATCAGTTTATTTTCTGCTTCATTCTCTTTTAGCTTAAGTTCTAAGTCTTTTATATCATTATGTTTAAAAACTACCGTTTTAGCTTTTGATAATCTGCAACCATCTATTATACTTGCATGATTAAGCTCATCACTAAAAATAATATAACTCTCATCACAAATAGCTTGGATAGCTGTTATGTTAGCAGTATATCCACTATTAAAAACTATTGTATCTTCTCTATTAAAGAATTTTGATAACTTGTCCTCTAACTCTCTATGTGCATTATAACTTCCTGTTGTAAGCCTTGAACCCCCTGTTCCAACTCCATAAAGTTCTATCCCTTTTATAGCTGCCTCTTTAAGTTCTGGTCTGTTAGCAAGTGAAAGATAATTATTAGATGCCATAAGTAGCATTTCTTTTCCCTCTATTTTGATATTCTTCTCTTGAGGTGTTTCTAGGTATTTTAACTTTCTTAAAAGATTATTTTCTTTTATAACTTCTAACTTTTGTTTTAAATCTTCCATTTATAATCCAATCTCCATCAGTTTATTTATATCTACACTTTCATTAATCTTTATATTATCTTTAACTATAACTCTTTGTTTCTCTAAATAATTTATACAATCTTCTAAATTCCCCTTTGATGAATCATATAAAAATACTCTTCCACCATTTAAGCTTCCCTTTTCTTTTAAATGGTCAAATCTTGTGTATCCAAACTCTTTAGTTGCTACATATCCTGCTGTATAATCAGGATCATCTGAATAACATATCTCACCTATAATTTCTGGACATCTCATGACCTTAGTTGCAAGAACTAAAGCTTCAATAAAATGAGTGTTATACTTTTGAGTTTTTGTAAGTCCCTCTGTAGATCTGTTTTCTAAATCCATATAAGTAACTCTTACACCTCTAGACTTGTCCTCTTCTAACCTTTCCATAGAATTTATATCAAGAAGAACTGCACCCCTCATATCCTTTATATTATGTAAAATCTCTACTGCTTTTTCCACTTTATCTGAATTCAACCCTATGTCTCTTAGGATTTTTTTCACACCAGTAAAACCCTCTTCTTTATTTACAACATTAATAGTTGTAACTTCAAGTGGCTCTAAATACTCTACATCTTCATTTTCAACTTTCTCTATTTTAATATTTATAAAATCTGCACTTCCCTTAGAATGTTCAAGTGACCTTTGGATAAGAGTGTTTACAACACCCTCTAACTTGTCCTTTGTTACAATATTTTCTGCACCCGATATATGTGACTCTTCTTTTGAACCCCTCATTTTCACACTATATAACTCCATTAATTCACATCCTTTTCTATAAAAACTATCTTTTTTACTTCTTTAAATTAAATTTTTCTTACTTCATACTCTTTCAATATCATATTAATAATCCTCTTACATTTATTTGGTAAAATCTATTTTTAGCTATTTATTTAGCATCTAAAATTTATTATTTTAAGGAGGATTTATGAAACATAAGCTTGATATTGTAATTGGTTTTTTACTAAGTTTTGCACTATTTATAACTTTCTGTTCTCAAATACTTTTAACTAGTGATATCCCAGTAAATATTAGTAATTCTGAGATGTTTGGTATCTGCAAAATATTTATAATCTTAACTATTATTTATACAGTATATGCAATCAAATCAAAACAAAATTTAGTTAACTTAAAACTTTTAGTAATACCTTTATTTTTAAGCATTGGTAATCTTTCTAGTATTAAGTATTTTCCTGAATTAGCACCAATGAAAATAACTAATATTATTTGTGCTATATTACCAACATCTATTTTTCTTTTTAAATACAGAAGAAATCTAAAAAAAGCTTTATCTAAAACACATACTATATAAATCATAAAAAATGATTAAACTTATTAAAAATATTATTTTAAATATAAAAAAGCTAAACTCAGACTATCTAACATCAAAATGCACATAAAGAGTTCTTGAACTCTGTTAATCTTTGTATTAATTAATTAATTTATAAAAATCAATTATTTTTCAATTCTTAATACTCAATTAGTATACAATAAAAAAGATAACCTTTAAATTATACAAAAGTTATCTTTTTTCACAAAATTATTTTTCTAAACAACTATTTTCCCATCTATCATATTTATAATCTTATCACACTTGCTCGCAATCTCTATATCATGTGTAACTATTATTATTGTTTTATTTTTTTCTTTATTCAATTTTGATAATATCTCCATTATTTGCTCACCATTTGTTCTATCTAATGCTCCTGTTGGCTCATCTGCTATTATAATATCAGTATCTTGAGCTAAGGTTCTTGCTATTGCAACTCTTTGCTGTTCTCCCCCTGAAATTTTAGTTACCTTTTTATCTAAAAGCTTGCTTATGCCAACAAACTCTGCTGCCTCTTGAACTTTGTTTTTAATTTCATTTTTATTTACCTTTCTTATCTTTAGTGGCAATCCTATATTATCTTTAACATCAAAATCTTTTACTAAGGCAAAATTTTGAAATATAAGACCTATCTCTTTATTTCTTATAAAATTTAGCGAATTTATATTTTCCTTGGTTATCTTTTTATCATTAAAATAGTATTCTCCACTTGTTAATTTATCCATACATCCTATTATTGATATTAAAGTACTCTTACCACATCCTGATGGACCCATTATAGCTATAAACTCACCCTTTTCAATCTCTATATCTATACCATTTAGAGCATTCACAGGACATTCTAAATCCCCAAATTTTTTCACACCATTTTTCATGCTTATTAATTTACTCATTATTCCCTAAACCCTCCTATTAATTCTGAATTAGATAATTTCCTTAGATTCAATAATGCTATTAATGTAGTTATAATTATTACTACTATCAATAATATTTGTCCTATCGCAATAGTCATTAATCTATTTTGATTAACGAAAAACAGTATAGCCATTCCTGATAGTGGATAGCTTAAAATAATAGATATAATGATTCCTATAGATATTAATATACTAAGCTCTTTTATAATAATCTTAAAAATAAGTTTTGAGTTTCCTCCAACGGAATATATAACTCCTATTGTCTGTCTATTATCATTTATTGTATATAAAATCACACTTATTATAATTAAAATATTTAAAATACTCATAAAAATCATTTTTATTAACGTCTCTTCTCTTTGGCGAACAACTCCTTCTGCTTGCATAAAATCTTCTAAATCATATTCAAAAGTTGTTGCAATATTACCAACACCTATTGTATTTATATCTTTTTGCAAATTATTTAAATCTTCATTTTCACTCCTTAAAATAAAGTAATTTAATGAAGTAAGTTCCTCTTCAAAAATACTAATAATTGAATTAGTTGGTCTAATCCATACTGCCGGACTAGGTCCATCAACATAATAAGAATCTTCATCAAAAAAGCCTACTGCTCGTATTTCCTCATCTTCTATTTTCATTATATCCCCAATTTTATAATCTTCTTGATAATCACTACCAAGTACTGCACTTTTTATACCATCATTATTTTTCAAATCCTCCAATTTAATAGTCGGCTTTAAATAATTGATATATTCATAATTCATAGCAACTAAACTAATTAAATTCTCATCATCGCCAGATACAAATCTTTTCTTTTTATTTTTTGACTTTAAATCTAAAGCTGATCTATTTATAGTTCCAAATTCTTCTGCAATTAAAATACTATAAGTTTCATTATTTATTTTTTCATCTAGTAATAATTTCATATCTTTTATATACTTTTCTTTTTTAGTTACGTCTTGTAATACATTTACTCTAAAAAACAACCCATCTTCAACCGGCAAATTTTCCATATAAATTTCTGAAAAATCTCTTTCAAAATTCTTCATACTTATAAATTGACTGAATATTACACCCCAAATAGCAATTACTAATACCAAAAAAGTATAAAACATTTTTGACTTTTTAAAGTTAAAAAACAAAAATTTATTCATCAACTTATCTCCTCTCATCTTTTATAAATAAAAAAGTGTTTTTTAAAGAGATTAAAACAACAGTTAGGCTCAATATTATTGAAAATATTATACAAATTAAAATTAAGATAAATGCAGTTTCTTGCTTAACAATTCCATTTATACTTTCAATAAAAGTCCCCGAAATAATTGTAATACCCATTGCTATAGCACTCACCAAACTTATTCTTTTAAAGATATAAGCAAAAATATATTTGTTACCACCGCCTAAAATTCTAAATATTTTAAACATTTCTTTATTATCACTAATCCATAAATTCACAAATAAAATCATAGAACAAGTAGCTAATAAAATTCCTAAAATCATATTTATAAGCATATTTTTTTGTCCTCTAATATTAGATTTAATTAACTCACCTAAACTTGGTTCTATTTGTGTTGCAATTTGACTTCCATCTTTTAAAGTATCATTCACAGGATTCGAAATCATAAATGTATACTCATCATTTGTTATGCTATTTAAATTTTTATAAGGAATCAAAATATCTTTAAAAGCCCCTTTATTTTGAATTGTTCCTATCACCTCAAAATCATTATCTAAGCTGTCAATATAAAAATAATTTTTATTACTCCTACTCTCACAGTACTTTAATAAATGTTCTGGTATTATTACTTTTTTTTCACCCTTTTCTATATCTGCTTCTGTAAAAACCTTTCCTTTTATATCAAAACCTCCAAAGTTTTTCACATTACTAGTATTAGTTGGTATAAGACTTATTGATAAATAATCATTTTTCATGCTTTGCAAGTATGGCGCATTACTAAATGCAAAAGCATTAATATCATTTTCTTCTAAAACTCTTGAAAATTCTAGTAATTCATTAGAAACCACTTGTCCAAAACTACTTCTAAGACTTTGTTGAGAATAAATGGTATTTATAGTTATTATCATCCCTTGAATTGACATTATGATAAGCATATATGTAAAAATAAACCCCAAACATAAATATCCCATTTTCTTGTTTCTCATCATATCACCTCATTATAAATTCTTAACTTACTACTTGAGTATACTTTCTAGCTGAATGTTTATCCGTAGAATGCATCCCTTCCCACACTCTAATATTTACCTGTGAATATGATTCTCTACTTGTGTCAAATTCACCTTCTGAACCATATTTTCTTGAATTTAAATCAACAGTATTGCTTTGGTTATATGCCCATAATCCTACTTTTACTTTGATACCATTAGGCTGACGTGTGTTATCTCTAGTTGATGCCTTAGCATGAGCATTACCTACTCCCCATGTAGACATTGTTCCAGTTATAGATGTATTACCTACACCCCAAGTTCCTTCTTTATACCCTGCCATAGCTGTAGTAGTACTTCCTAAAATTCCAACAAAAGCTAATAACATAATTTTTTTCTTCATATGAATACCTCCATATTTAATTCTATATCACAGGTAAAATATACCATTTTTTTTGTTATATAAACAATCTAATATACATAACTGGTCGCTTTAGTGTCACAACTGGACTATATTATAAAATTACTTTATCATTTTACCAAAAACTCGTGTTAAACTTTTTTTCAAATCTTTAATTCTATATTTACTTAAGGGGATTTCTACACCTTCTATAACTAAACTTTTCTTTGTAATACTTTGTATCTTCTCCATATTAACTAAATAGCTTTTATGACATCTAAAAAAATTATTTTCTTGTAATTTTTCTTCTAATATATGTAACCTCATATTAACAGAATATTTTTTCTCCTCTGTAAAAATAGTTATAGTTCTTCCATAAACCTCTATATAATTAATAATCTTTATAGGTATT